>CAYGKF010000105.1:0-1552 GCA_964350615.1 uncultured Candidatus Saccharibacteria bacterium | reverse complement strand
GGGAGACAGGACTTGAACCTGCGGCCTCTGCGTCCCAAACGCAGCGTTCTAGCCATCTGAACTACTCCCCGGTACTCATGAACTATGGAATTCTATCACAATATATAAAAAAAGGGGAGTTTATACTCCCCCTTTTAGTAAACAATTATTAATTGAGATTTAGAACTTTCCCATTAATTTCAATGCCCATCCAGATACCATAGGGACATCAAATCTCTCACCTTTGGAGGCTTTGACCATACCTACAATTATTAAGATCCAAACTAGGATCATAAAAGGTACTGATAGGAACCATCCTACTACAGGAATAATGCCTAAGACTAATTGTATTACACCTACTAGTGCAAATTGAGCCCCCATATATCTTACGAATTGATCGTTCTTTTCTACAAAAAGAAGAATTAATCCAATTAAAGGAAAGCAGGCTAAAATTGCCATAACCTTATTTTCCTCATTGAACCTTATCTCTTCTAATGTATATACTTTTTTAGCTTGTTTCTCTTCTGCCATAATGAATAAAGCGTTTAAATTAATTTATATAGGATCAGTATAATATCAGAAGAGTTTTTATGCAAGTACCAATGCTATAGGTACTTGTATACCTTTGGGCGCAGGGGGTATACTAGTTTATACTAATTTCATTAAATAATAATCATGGGTGGTATACTTACCAAAAAACAAGAAAAGGTTCTTAAAATTATTAGGAAATGTTACTTAGAGAATGGCTATGCACCTTCTCTAGGTGAATTACAGGAGTTTTTAAATATAACTACTAAGAGAGGAGTTGTTAATCACTTAATAGCTTTAGAGAAGAAAGGATACATACTTCGCACAGGAGAACCTAGGGGTATACATATAGTGGATGAGGACGAGGAAATAGTATACGATTATTTAGTAGGTGTTCCAATTTTTGGTTATGCAAATGCAGGTACACCATTAGTAAGTGCTGAGGAGGAGAATCTGGGAATTCTAAAAGTAGATTCTAAGTTAATTGGTAAAAAGAAGGACTTATTCTCCTTAATAGTTAAGGGAGACTCCATGGATATTGCAGAGATTGATGGGAAAAAGATAGTGGAGGGTAGTTACCTTGTAGTACATAAGAGTGCGGAGATTGCCGATGGGGATGTTGTAGTTGCAATATTGGATAATAGTGCAACTGTTAAAAGATTAAAGAAGAGTAAAAATATGATTACTCTTTATCCAGAGTCTAGTAATCCTGTTAATCAACCTATCTTTTTAGATAAAGACACAGATGTTATGTTTAATGGAAAAGTTATTAAGGTTTTAGAAAACCCTATCTAATATAGACCTTTTTTACATACTTATTCATTACTTTTTTCATTTCTTTTAACTCTTTTTGAGCAAAACTGTTAACAGCTGAAAGGTGTGGATCCAAAGTTGTACCTGCTCTAAAATTTTGTATGTAATACTTATCAGCTCCTTTAATCATCTTTCCTATTTTATCGACAGATTTAATATCATGGAATTTCTTAACATATGTAGTTCTAAATTCATAATCAATACCCGAATTCATAATAATTTCTATTGATTC
>CAYGKF010000104.1:0-1585 GCA_964350615.1 uncultured Candidatus Saccharibacteria bacterium | reverse complement strand
TTGTTGGCCATTGGGACTGGGAACAAAAAGATTAATAGTTGTAGCAGAGAGGAGACTGTAAAAACTTAATATTTAATAATATAAAAAGGTAACAGAAAGAAAGGAGAGATCTAAATAAAATATATTTACTAAAAAGTTTATGGATGAAAAGCAGAAAAAAACATTAATAATTGTAGGCATAGTTATTTTTATACTCATACTAGCAACTACCATACTGCTTCTCTTAAATAGGGCAAAAAGAGATACACAGGTCGTAGAGGGTCCAGACACAGGTGACGGTATAATAATAGAAGGTCAAGTAGAGTTGGACTACTGGGGGTTATGGGAACCACCAAGTGTGCTACAACCTTTAATAGATGAATTTGAAGACTTAAATCCAAATATTAAGATTAATTATTCTCAACAAAATTTCTCTAACTACGAATCTAGGTTATTCACAAGATTACAACAAGCAGCTGGAGCAACAGAGCCTGCACCAGACATATTTAGAATCCACAATACTTGGACACCCAAATATTACAGCTACCTCTCTCCTCTACCTGCACAAGTAATAAGTGCACAAGAGTATGCACAAAAGTTTTACCCTACAGCAATATCTGACTTTACAGCAAAAGATGGGAATATTTACGCTATTCCTTGGTATATAGACGGATTGGTAGTTTTTTACAACAAACAGTTTCTTTCAGAGGCAGGTGTTCAGAAACCTCCTGACGATTGGGATAGTTTCTTTGAATTAGCTCAAGAATTAACTCAAAAGGATGTTAGTGGGAGAATATTAAAGTCAGGACTAGCTATCGGGACATCTAGGAACATTAATCATTCAGCCGAGATTATGGCATACCTACTAGTCTTAGAAGGAGTTGAGGTAATAGATGAAACAAGAACAAGAGTAACCTTAAATACTCCTAGGATACAAAGAGTATTTGAGACATATACCAATTTTGCAAAAGGAGATGATGCAATATGGTCATCTACCTTAAGAACTGATTTAGAAATGTTCTTTGCAGGAGATCTCGCCATGATGATAGCTCCTAGTTGGAGAGCATTTGAAATTATAGAGGCCGCACCAACAATAGAATTTGACACAGCTCCTCTTCCACAACTACAAGCAAATCCTGAGGATGTATTCTACGCCACTTACTGGGGAGATGCGGTCAGCAGAACATCCTCCAATCCCCTAGCCGCATGGAAGTTTATCAACTTCTTGTCTCAGAAGGAGCAACAGATGAAACTGTACTCTAATGCTTCACAAATTAGAGCTTTTGGAGAACCCTATTCATTGGTAGAATTAAATAGTGAGATGTTAGGAAAACCATATGTTTCTGCAATTGCTCAAATGGCTCCAAATATGACATCCATACCTTGGGGAGATGAAGAAACTGCAAATACTGCCATAAATGAAGCAATTACAAGTATTATTGAAAACAGAAGAGATGTAAATATAGCCTTAACAGACGCAGAGGATACAATTAATGCTACAATAGAACAGACAAACAGATAAATATTTAATTAAAAATTAGATGCGATCAAAAAGTGCCCATAAAAAATATGCCCAAAGATCAATAATCTACCTTACTTTCTTTCT
>CAYGKF010000103.1:0-1590 GCA_964350615.1 uncultured Candidatus Saccharibacteria bacterium | reverse complement strand
GATAAAGCCATATTATATACTAGCTTAATTTATATATACTCAATTATACCATTTTTAGAAAACTGTATCATTAACCATCATCTCTACTAGCTTGTGAATTGTAGTTTCAGGTTTCCATTTTAGAGCCTTATTTGCTTTAGAATAATCTGCTAATAATGTTTCTACATCAAATGGTCTGTAAAACTTTTCATCAACTTCAACTAGTATTTGACCAGTATTAGCATTTTTACCTTTCTCGTTTAACCCTTCTCCACTCCAAACAATAGGTACTTCAATGCAATGAAAAGCCATTTCTACAAAATCTCGTATAGAATACTTCATACCAGTACCAATTACATAAGTGTTAGGTATAGGAATCTGCATCATTAACCACATAGCCTTTACATAATCACCTGCGAAGCCCCAATCCCTTTCAGCATTCATATTACCTAATTGTAAAGTTTTCTTTACAACCCCATTGTTATCTCTGTACTCTCTTACATAATCAGTAATCTTCTTAGTTACAAACTCATCTCCTCTCAAAGCCGATTCGTGATTAAATAGTATTCCACAACAGGCGAAGGTCTTATATGCCTTTCTGTAGGTTTCCATCATGTTGTGTGCCAACATTTTAGACACTCCGTAAGGACTAACAGGATTAAAAGGGGTATATTCATTCTGAGGGGTTTCTCTAACCTCTCCGAACATTTCACTTGTTGATGCTTGGTAGATTTTTGTATCAGGAGCAAAGGTCTTGATAATATCTAATAGCTTACAAACTGCAACACCATTAGTTTCTATAGCCGACAATGGTTGTTTGAAAGATGTTCCTACGAAAGATTGAGCTCCAAGATTGTATATCTCATCAGGTTTATACTTCATTATCACTTCATACATATTGGTATAGTCTAGTAGTTCGAAGTCCACTATCTCCACCCTGTCTAAGATACCCATCTTCTTTAATCTCCAAAACTCTCTTTCTGAACCTCTCCTAGCACCACCTATTACCTTATAGCCTTTATCTAATAGAAGTTTAGATAAGTATGCAGAATCTTGACCAGTACAGCCACTTACAAGTGCGGTTTTTACTTTCATTATTCTTTTATAAATCTAAATTTATTATTGACATACCCCTTTGCTTGGAGCTTGGCATGGTAGCTTCTGTGTTTTGAGTTTGTTGTCAATTCGAGATTTTCTATACGATTATCCGAAGTATCCCCGTTAATGTGATGAACAATCTCTTCATGCCCTAATTTTCGACCCAGCGACTTCTCCATAACAATTCGATGAATATATTTATCGTCTGAACTCCTTCTGACATATCCATCAGGTCTTTTCTTCAAACCACCTTTCCAATACCAATGATTTTCACCCGAGTTAGCCTGAAAGTAACATCCCCTGCTACAGTATTTCCTCACCTTATAATCTTTAAGATTCTCAAGCCTTCCATTCTTTAATGTCCCACGATTAAAGAGTTTCCCACATAGTAAGCACTTTTTTGACTCTATTTCTATTCTTTTTGCCATACCTCATTATAACAGGTATAACCAAATATATAAAGCGACTTTATTTTCCATCTCTTTTAATTCTTAGTTTATTTTGCTTTCTTCT
>CAYGKF010000102.1:0-1599 GCA_964350615.1 uncultured Candidatus Saccharibacteria bacterium | reverse complement strand
ACATATAGATATATGGACTAAATATTATGAAAGTTAAATCATCGGTAAAAAAAAGGTGTCCAGATTGTTACGTTGTAAAACGAAATAGGAGAGTCTTTGTATACTGCAAGAAGGATCCTAAACATAAACAGAGACAGGGATAATATTTAATTAATTTATTTTTAACATTAAATGGCAAGGGTAGCAGGAGTAGAAATACCAAATGAAAAGAGATTATGGGTATCCCTTATGGATATATATGGTCTAGGAGAAAACAATGCAAGAGAGTTGTGCGAAGCAACCAAACTTGATGAAAATAAATTGGTTAAAGATATGACAGAAGCAGAGTTAGATGTTGTTAGAAAATATATTGAAGAAAATTACAGGGTGGAGGGAGAATTAAGACAGTCGGTTTTTAGAGACATAAAGAGATTAAAAGACATAAGAAGTTATAGGGGAATAAGACATAAATTAGGATTACCTGTTAGAGGTCAGAGAACAAGACGTAATGCAAGAACCAGGAAGGGTAAGAGTATGCCTGTAGGAGGATTAAAACGTAAAATAGAAAAAACATAAAAATGCCAACAAAGAAAACAAAAACAAAAAAGAAAGCAAAGAAAATGGTAAATGCAGGTATTGCTACCATTCAGTCTACTTTTAATAACACAATTATAAGTTTAACAGACACAGATGGTAATGTTTTGGGTCAAGGAAGTCCTGCAAGAGTTGGTTTTAAAGGTGCTAGGAGAAGTACAGCATTTGCTGCGACAAAAGCTGCCGTTGAGGTTGCTGAGAGAGTAATAAAGAAATATGGCTTAAAAGAGATAAAGGTTTTTGTTAAAGGCCCAGGATCTGGACGAAATGCTGCTGTCAAGGGTCTAGATGCCGCAGGCTTAAGAATAACCATGCTAGCAGACAGAACACCTATTGCACATAACGGTTGTAGGCCAAGGAAGGCTCCTAGAAAGTAATTTTAATATACATAATAAAAACAAGTTAATAATATGGGAAGATATACAGGACCAAAAGCAAAATTAAGTAGAAGAGAAGGTGTAAACTTGCATCTTAAAGGTGCTAGGTCTTTTTCAGATAAGGATGGATTAACAAGAAAGCCATTTCCCCCAGGTCAACATGGAAATAAAAGAAGAACAAGATTATCTCAGTACGGTGTTCAATTAAGAGAAAAGCAAAAAGTTAAAAGAACATATGGTTTAAGAGAAAAGAAAATGAAAAATGTGTTTAAAGAGGCTGACAGAAGGTCAAAGCTGTATGACTCAGATAAAGGTTTGGAACTTTTAAGAATCATAGAGTTAAGATTGGACAATGTAATATACTTAGCAGGATTAGCTGCATCTCGAGCAGCCGCAAGGCAGTTTGTTACCCATGGACATGTTAAGGTTAACGGAGAAAAGATTAATATCCCATCTTTAGAATTACAAGAGGAAGACTCTGTTGAATTAATAAAGGCTAAATTGGCACCATCAGAAAAGTTTTTTGAAACACCTGATTGGATAGAAACAAAAGGAACGAAGTGTAAAGTGGTCAGAGTTCCAGTAAGAGACGATATGGATGAGGGAATAAAGGAGAACTTAATAATAGAGTTCTACTCTAGATAAATAA
>CAYGKF010000101.1:0-1605 GCA_964350615.1 uncultured Candidatus Saccharibacteria bacterium | reverse complement strand
TCCAAGTCTTTGACACACTTCAAAAAGATATATACAAAAAAACAATATTAGACCTGTATGCAGGAACCGGCTCCTTTGGTCTAGAAGCTCTTTCTAGAGGAGCAGAACACTCTACCTTTGTAGAAGCCTCTAAACAAGCCTTCCATACTCTAAATAAAAATATTGCCCACACAGGATTTGTTTCTAATTCTGAGGTCATTAAATCTAAGGTAGGAGAATACCTTTACAAAAAGAACAACGAAGACCCCATTGAAATATTCGACATAATATTTTTAGATCCTCCATACAAAATTTTTAATACTAAAAGGGTACATAAAATGGAAGACATTATAAACATGGCTGGGAATTTACTACCGGGAGTACAAGATAAAAATACTAAGGAATTTAAAGGAGCATTAATACTAAAACACCCCAAGAGATATCCCTTAGAGAAACTAGATTTAGACAACATTGAACTATTAGAATCTACAGACTTTGGGCTAAACACTATTTCCTTTTTCATTGTAAAACCTTAATCTTTAAGACCAGTTCTAAGTATATTGACTTTGCAAGTGTAAAGTATTTATAATGTAGTTAGCAGAGGTTGAGGAGTTAACTACTTCTAGCCGAAGGGCATAAATTGCATTTATACCCCTTCTATCTGCTACTTTTATTCCAGTCCCTTTCCCAAGTATTAAATCTATTCTTCCCAACTTTTTTTCTAATTTCTTGCACTTTATTTGCTATTTTTGTCTTATACCCTTCCTGATCTCCAAATCCTCCCTCGTAATATAAAAATGACCCAAGCAATACATCTGCTAACTGTACCAATAAAACACCGTGAGATATAACCTGCAAGACATTATATACTTGTAGAATATCCGTTTGTATATATTCAAACTTTTTATTACTCATTTTAGGTTTTTGTAAAAAATCGGCTATTAATATAGTTTCTTCTCCCTTCCAAAGATTCTTTTTTATTAATAACTTTATATTTGTTATATACATATCCCATCTCTCCACTGCATTGTGAGGAGCATTAAACTTTGGATCCATAGTATCAAAATATATACAATTAAATTCCCAATTTATATCCTGTTCAACGATATCAAGAACCTTCAAGGTTATCGGCAGTGTTTTCTCTGTTATCCCTTTAAACGAGAATTCTATCCTCGTATTGTCTTTCTTTAAGTCTGCACATAACTGCTGATGATATTTATGTAGCAATTGATTTATTTGAAACGGATTCTTATATTTTATAAATCCTAAACCAAAGAAAGATTCTTTTCTATTCTGCGAAGGGACTAAAAGTCCACTTTCATCCAAAAAAGAGAATGTTTTTATGCTGTTATCTATTTCTTGAAGATATTGGTTTCCCATCCCAAATATTCTAACAAAAAATTATTAAATATTTCTTAACTATATAAATAATAAACAAAGATTCCTCGAAAAAAACAAAAAGGTGAGCATAATCAAAAGAGACAAAACTCTTAAGGTAGCTCACCATCGTGATGTTTAGATTCTATTACATCACACATTGCAAAGTCAAATATAAAAATATAAAATAGGGAGAATGTACAAACAATTCGGTATAACAAAAGAAAAACTCTGTAAAACTGTTTTTTC
>CAYGKF010000100.1:0-1606 GCA_964350615.1 uncultured Candidatus Saccharibacteria bacterium | reverse complement strand
GAGCGTTATACGAAATGGATGAGGAATTGAAACCAGTATTAAGAAAAGAAGGTTTGACCACTAGGGATCCTAGGGCTGTTGAGAGGAAGAAATACGACAAGCACAAAGCCAGAAAAGCAAGGCAATTCTCCAAGAGGTAAGTCAAAATATCCTGAAACATAAGCAGAATGTAAAATTCTGTCAGTTAAGAAAAGACAAAGAGGTTAGCTTTTCTTTTTGTCTTTAGGTTTTACTTTTAGCTCTTTTATCTTTTTAGAGTCAAGATATCGTATACTGCAATGCTATTCTAAATTATAGTATAATGACTGAATATTTAATAATATATCTTTATGTCGAAAGAAATTCCTTTTGAAAAATCTTCGGATATGGATGAAAAGATAGTTCCACACATAGATGGGGAAGTCTTGGAAGGTAGAAAATTTGAAAGAAAAATAGAAGATTTTACTTGTGATAATTGTGAGACATTTGTTCAGGGAGATGGGTATACAGATCATTGTCCAAGTTGTCTATATTCTAAGCATGTTGATATAAATCCTGGAGACAGAAATAATAATTGTTGTGGTTCTATGAAATCTGTAGCTGCAGAAGTAAGGAAAGATGATTATAAAATACATTATGAGTGTGAGGAATGTGGCTATAAACACAGAGTAAAAAGTGTCTCTGAGGACAATTTTGATATAATTCTTAAATTAATAGGAAAACCTTATTGATAAGTGATTAATAAATTTATAGAAAATATTAATGAAGAAAATTCCTCTCCCTAGATACTCTATACCACATTTAGTTCATATAGAGATGACGTATTCATGTAATGCAAAATGTTTTTTTTGCTACAATCCTTATAGGGATAGGCCTATAGATTATACTAAAATAGATAAGATTGTAGAATCAGTAAGTAAATCGGAGATCCCCCATGTATATCTAATTGGGGGAGAACCATCTTTACTTGACATTAAAAACTCAATCAATATATAGAAAAACTTTCAGAACACTCTTCTGTAACGATTGTTACAAATGATCTAAAATATATGAAAGGCTTGTCAAATAAACTCGCATGTTTGGGAGTTGCAATACACGGTGATGCTGAGACTCAAGAATGGTTATCTGGAATTAAGGGAGGATATGTAAAAACAATAGAGAATGTGAAGAGATATGTTAAAGACGGTTTTGATGTGAGGTGTATTCCAGTATTGACTTCAAAAAATTATGACCAAATATATGAGATCATAAGATTAGCAAGGGATTTGGGAATGGAAAGTGTTTTTGTAGACAAATTTGAGATAGGTGGTATGGGATTAGATATGGCTAACCAACTTAAGCCGAGTTTAAAGGAATTTAAAATTTCTCTAAATCAAATGATAAAAGCGAGAGAGGATTTTGATATTCCTGTTGGTTTTGGAACTGCTATACCATATTGTCTTGACGAGAAATTAATAAAGAAATTTAGTTATATTATATTAAGAGAATTTAGTGGTTCTGAATTTGACTTTTAATTTCTGAGGAAGAGATAAGTACCTCTATTTATATAGTAAAAGTATTACACAAAAATAAGCTAAAAAGTAGTATAATACCAATGCGCAAGTACTACTAGATGATTGCGCTTGCT
>CAYGKF010000099.1:0-1689 GCA_964350615.1 uncultured Candidatus Saccharibacteria bacterium | reverse complement strand
TATTGATTTTAATGACAGTATTGAAATCGCAAACTCTTACAAACAAAACATACACCTAGCACTTGGTCTTCATCCCACCATATTTGAAGAAAATACCGTTTACAGAGGAATCTTTAAGAATTTAACACAGAAAGTACAAAAGGAGAGAGATAGATTTGAGGAAACTTTTAATAAGAATCTTTCTAACAAAAACCTTAAGGCTGTTGGAGAAACAGGATTAGATTACTTCCAAATGAGTCTTAACAAAGAAATAACTAGAGAGAATAAAGAGGAGTTAATACAAATACAGAAAAATTCTTTTAAACGACACTTACAGTTAGCATTAGAAAATAATTTACCTTTAAGTATTCATGCAAGGGATATTAATGGTAATAAAGATTGTGTCAAAGACGTTTTAAAATTAGTAGCACAAGAGGGTAAGGGTTTACTAAGAGGTTGTTTTCATAGTTATACTGGAGATGTAAAATATGTTGATGATATTTTAGATTTAGGTTTCCATATTGGTTTTAATGCAATAATTACATACAAGAGTGGACAAGATGTAAGAGAAGTATTAAAGAAGACTCCTGTAGAGAGAATTCTTTTTGAAACAGATGGTCCTTTCTTGCCTCCACAGTCTGTAAGAAAAAACAAAAAGATTAAAGAAAAGTTTGCACAACCTTTTGATGTTAAAGAAATTATTGGAGTAGCTGCTCAAGTTAAAAATATTTCTCCAGAGATAATGGAAAGAGAAACAGATAATAATTATGAGAGGGTGTTCCTAAAGTGATATCTATTAAGGCTTAATCTCTATATCTGTTGTATAAACGATGCTTTAAGGGATTTAGGTCTGTTATAGGCCTCTTAGGCAACGCCTACTATACAAACAAACTCTCCATGGGGGTTATTTGCAAAATCTTTTTCGTTTAAACTTTCCTTAACCTCAGAGACAGTTCCGTAAAAATACTCCTCCCTTAACTTAGAAATGTCTTTTGCCAAGAAAATATTCACATCTCCAAAAACTTCTAAAACGGTATTAAGAAGTTTTAACAATCTCTTTGGAGATTCATAAAATATTAGAGAGTTATGCAGATCTTTGTATTCAGAAATTATTCTCTCTCTTCTTGTTTCGCTTTTGGGCAAGAAACCGAAAAATACAAATCTATCTGTAGGTAAACCACTAACACTAAGAGCTGATATTAAGGCACTAGGACCAGGTACTGATATTACTTCATACTCTTGCTCTCTTAAGTATCTTACTAGCTTATATCCAGGATCAGAGATTAGAGGAGTACCTGAATCAGAGATGAGAGATAAATCTAATCCCATATTTAATTTCTCCATTATTTTTTCTAGAACTCTTTCGTGATTTTCATCCCTGTATGACACTAATTGACCCTTTATGTTGTATTTATCCAAAAGTTTTTTACTTTCCCTAGTATCTTCTGCAAGAATGAAAGGAGTTCTTTTTAAAGTATCTACAGCTCTAAAAGTAATATCTGAGAGATTTCCAATAGGGGTAGCTACCACATACAGTTTACCTTTAATCATTTTTAATTAGTATTGATTTTAACCCCATACCCTCTTTAATATCTTCTGAATTTAATGCTTTTGTTAGAGAGTATTTTCCAATCTTTACTCTTTCTAAATTAACTGCAGTAGCATATGTACCTAGAAACTCTCCTAAATCATTTACCAATGTTCTAATAT
>CAYGKF010000098.1:0-1739 GCA_964350615.1 uncultured Candidatus Saccharibacteria bacterium | reverse complement strand
TGTTCTTAACTCATTATCCAATGGCAGTTATAGGGAGTGTTTTTGTAGGAGTTGTCTTTTTAGTTTATTTAAAAGAATTCAGGTGGAAGGGGTTGTTAATAATATTGGGGATATTATTTGGATTAGGTTGGGCTGCGAGAAGTTATAGGTATCAGGTGGCTTTAGTAGAATTGTTAGTCAATCCGGAGAGAACTAGTGTTGGTTACCTCTCGAATTTTGGGAACTTGAGTGCTAGCATATTCTTCTTTCTTAATAAAAGTAAAGACTATCTCTTGAGCAATTTAAAAGATTCTAATTGGAATAAAGTTCCTACAATCTTAGGAATTTTGGCATTTCTGGTTATTCCAATTAAGAATACTCTTAAGATGAGTCTTCGTGAAATAACAATCTTCCTCTTTGTGTCTTTTTGCTTTCTTCTTTTTCTTTTCCTCTCGATATTAGATTTGTCTTTATTTACAATATTGTTTGAAACGTATTTTCTTTCATTTTCTATATATCTATATATACTATGTGGTTTTATTTGTGCGCTTATTACTAAGCATCTCTTAGAATGTTTTACTTGCAAGTCTAAAATCGAAGGTGTTTTAATTGGAGTCTTGATATTTGTAATAACATTTCTCTCGATTCTCTCTTATAGAAAGACTGTGGACTATATGAGGGAAGCTAATTATCTCAATTCTTCTGATGTAGAAGTTTTTCAATGGATAGAGAAGAATATAGATAAGAAAGATAAGATTTTAATAAATTCTCATAGTTGGATGGAAGTTATTTTTTCTTCTGATGCAGGTGGGTATCTGGAAATATTTACAGGTAATAAAATATCTGCACCATTCTATGAATATGACCATAAGGAGACATTAAAGAATCATATCCTTTATGAAAATTTGAAAGAGGATATTAATAACTGTGAATACAGAAATGGGTTTGTAGATAGGGGGTATCCATATTATTATCAAGGATCTCTTCCAATCTACTCTCCCTACATAGCAGAGAAAGAAGTTCTTATAGAGAGTTCAAGTTTCGAGGTAATTAAAGAGGTGGATAATTCGGTACTTTATAAAATTATCGAATGTGACTAATCTCTACTTAGCAGACAGGGAGTTATTTGTTTACCCTTGAGAAATTATTAGCCATGTATCTTTGTAATGATACTGGCAATATTACTGTAGCTACTAATCTGAGGGCAAGGAATAGAATGTCAGCAAATTTCAAAGGAAAGTCATATTCAAAATATGCTTTCATTTGTACGTAGAATGAGTACCATTGGGTTTGTCTTGTTTTCTTCCCCGTCTCTGATCCTTTTCGCACTCTATACTTTATTAATGACTTTGGTATGTTTCTGTATTCTCCAAATTCAGAGATTCTTACTACTAGATCATAATCTCTGGCAATGGGGAGTCTGTTATTGTAAAGGGAGGTCTCTAGTAATTTAGAAGCTCTCCAAATGGAAGCAGGATGAGAGATAGGGTTGTATCTTATTATTGCTTTTCTTATCTCTTGGTCTTCGAGGGGATATTCCCTAGTTGTTTTCATGTTAAGTTCTTCATCACAAATATCCATATATCCAGAACAGACAACAACATTTGGATTATTCTCCATTATTTTAACTTGTTCTTCTATTCTATATGGATAGGACCAATCATCTGCGTCTAATATAGCTATATATTTACCATTACAGTTCTTGATCCCATTGTTCATGTTGAGAGTTATTCCTAGATTCTTCTCATTCTGTATTATCT
>CAYGKF010000097.1:0-1746 GCA_964350615.1 uncultured Candidatus Saccharibacteria bacterium | reverse complement strand
TATACTATATCAATTATAACTCTGCATATTCACATATTGAATTGTAATCACAATACCTACATAGATACCCAGGAGTTGCATTAAACCTACCTTCTTTAACAAGCTCAACAACTTCAAGCAATTTCTCTTTTGCTAACTCCCTCCTCTCTTGCGAAATATCTACTTCTAAAACCTTCCCTGTCTCAACATAAACATATTGTGCTTTTACAACCTTAAACCCTAACTTCTCTTGAGCAAAAAGAGCATACAATGGAAGTTGCAAATCATTCTTAATATCCGAGGTCTCCTTTTCTTTTCCTGTCTTGTAATCTACTATGGTAACTTCTTTTACCTCTCCCTTGCTCTTTTCAAGATCTATTCTATCTATCTTCCCTGTAAAGACGGTTTCTCCCAGGTGCACTTCAAAAGATTCCTCTAATTTTAAAGGTTTCTCTTTGGAATTAAAAACCTTGTCAAAATAATTCTTCATAACTCCAATCCCTTCCTCTTTCCTTTGCTTTTCTTGTTGACTACTCTCATAACCCATACTGACCCAATTCTTTTCATAAAGTTCTACGAGTTCTTTCCTTATTGGTTCTTTTGTAATTCCCTCTAGTCCTGTTTGAGACTGTTTAAGTAAAGAGTAAAAATCTCTTAAAGTATTGTGTACTGTAACTCCAAAGGAAAGAGCAGCATTTGGTTTTTGTGGAACTTTTAAAATGTACGTGTATTCATATTTTCTAGGACAAGCTTCGTAAAGATTAAGACGTGAATAACTAAATCTCTTGGTTAAATTAGTTTTGGAAGGATCTTGGATTATGGAATCGAAACTCTCCTCACCTATTACATTCATATCTAACTCCTTGCTTTTTAAATTATTTGCATCCTTTTCTTTAAACTCGTCATCTACACTCCTGTCTAATATCTCATTAAGAAAAATACTTGGCTTCTTTTTTCTTTTACCATCCCCATAGAAATATGCAGCAGAAAGAACAAGTTTTTCCTTTGCTCTAGTAGCTCCAACATAAAAAAGTCTTCTCTCTTCTTGGATATTAAGTTCTCTATCCCCTACCTCATAAGGCATTGTTTCTTTAATTAATTTGTCGGATATGGGTATGGGGTCAGGCCTGTTACTTGAAGGAAATCTCTGGGCAACTAGGTTTACAAGAAATACAACAGGAAACTCTAAACCTTTAGAACCATGAACTGTCATAATATTTACCGCATTTAATTCCTCCATTTCTAATTGATCTACAAGAGGAGACTCTCCTATCTCTATACTGTAGTTAAGGTAGTCAACATATTCATAGATGTTTGACTCTCTGTTATCTTTTTCATACTTTTTAATTAACTCAAAAAACTTATTAATATTTTTAACGGCAAAGAGATTGTCATTACTTTCCTCTTGTATGAAAGACTTTATGTATGGACTCTCAGTGACAAAGTCGTAAAGGACTTCCAACACGGGTCTGTTATCCTTAATCTTTTTTATGGCAATATCTAATCTCTCTAACAAAGAACTTAGTCCCGCTATAGCCCTTGGAGAGAGAAAAGAGGTAAGTTCTTCCTTTATATTGTTTTTAATCTCTCCCTTTTCAAAATCCCCTTCCCCTAATTTAACATCCCACAGTTCTTCTAACTCTTCAAAAAGTGTAATATTTTTAGATCTAGCTCTTTTATTAATTTCTATGTACTCCCTTGGGGTCAGACCCCATATAGACATGGAGATTAATCTGTACATAGATATTTCATCTGAGTAATCTGTTA
>CAYGKF010000096.1:0-1784 GCA_964350615.1 uncultured Candidatus Saccharibacteria bacterium | reverse complement strand
ATTCCAGCAGAAGCAATAAAGGAACTCTTTGCAGGGACTGGGTTTGGAGACATACTCTCTACAGTATCCGGAGGAGTTCTTGAAACAGCATCTATTGTTGCAATAGGACTAACCCCCTACATCAACGCATCCATTATATTCCAACTCTTGGGAACGGTAATTCCTAAACTTGAAGAATTAGGGAAGGAAGGTGCAGAGGGAAGAAGAAAAATATCTATGTATACTCGTTTACTTACTATTCCTTTAGCAATTCTACAATCATTTGTAATATATTCAACTCTTAGAGGATTTGAGTTAATAGAAACTCTAGGTACACTGGAATTAATAACTATGTCCGCAACACTTACTGCAGGAGCAGTTATTATGATGTGGTTCGGAGAGCTTCTTTCTGAAGATGGAATTGGTGGAGGCTCTTCTTACCTCATTATGCTTGGAATACTTTCAGGAATTCCTGGAACCTTAAGTTCAAACCTTGTAACAATGGATTCATTCCAGAAGACAGTATTCACCATTTTCTCTCTAGCTCTAGTCATAGCTGTGATAATAATTACACAAGCAGAAAGACAAATCAAAATACAGTACTCTAGGAGAGTTCGAACAGGAGGTGCTCTGGAAAGCTATCTGCCAATTAAATTAACCCAATCAGGGGTTATGCCAGTTATCTTTGCCATGTCATTTCTCTCCTTCCCTCAACTAATTGGAAAATTCATAGTTAGTAGGGAATTTAATCCAAATATAACTGCAATTACTGAGAGGATTTTAGTTCTTCTAGAAAACCCATACTTTTTTAATGGATTATCCTTTGTATTAATAGTAGCGTTTTCTTTCTTCTACTTGACTGTGGTTTTTAAGACAGACGATCTCGCTGAAAATCTACAGAAGCAAGGGGCGTTTATCCAAGGGATTAGACCTGGAGAAAAGACAGCCCAATACTTAAGAAGAGTAAGCTTTAGATTAACGGCAGTAGGAGGTGTATTTCTCGCTTTAATATCAATTCTCCCAGACATCTTTGTAAGAACTGGATTAATCTCTGCTGCAGTTTTTTCTGGTACAGGACTCCTTATTGTTGTAGGAGTAATCCTAGATATGAAGAGAGAAGCAGAATCAATGCTTACAGTTAGAAGCTATGATAAATACCTTTAGTTTAATCGTTTTCCCTTTTGTATAGCGAACTATTGAGGTTTTTCTTCAATGATTTAATATTCTATAGGGCGTGATGGTTTTATTCAAAAGAGGAGGAGAGTAAATAGTAATCTATAAGAGGGTTATTGTTAAATAAGTATGGGAAATTACAAGGGAGATTAATTGTCTCAGGATTTTCGGCAATATATCTTGCAACAATTTTTAACTGTAAATTGTTATTAACGATTTTATATTTATATGTCCCCTGAAACAGATGGCCTGAAAAGCCATACTTCATATTGAAATATTTCGTATAACCAGTACCTATTTTTTGCATAACGCCACTAATATGAGTTGAACCTTGTTGTTTTGCCAATATATGATAATGATTTGGCATGACACAAAAACAGAAAAGGTCAAAGCCGTTATTCTGAAAGAAGTATCTTATTGCATTATAAAAAAAGATGTAATCTTTAAGATCTTCACATATATTCTGTTTCCTATTTCCTCGGTTATATATATGCAATAGGGCTCCTTGTTTTTTCCTATACTCTCTGGTCATATCTCTTTTTATCACATAAATATTAAATTACGGTTAAATCACTTATCTTATAGAATATTAAATTCAAAGCAATTATTATATATAGTCATTTATGCTACAA
>CAYGKF010000095.1:0-1856 GCA_964350615.1 uncultured Candidatus Saccharibacteria bacterium | reverse complement strand
ATCCCATTGTTCATGTTGAGAGTTATTCCTAGATTCTTCTCATTCTGTATTATCTTTATTCTTTCATCTTTCTCTTGGTATCTTTTAACAATTGAAACTGTTTTATCTGAAGAGGCGTCATCACAAACAACAATCTCAATATTTTTGTATGTTTGAGCTATTAAACTATCCAGATTATCTTTTATGAAATTTTCTGAATTGTATGTAGCAACAAGAACAGATACAAGGGGGTTACTATTTTGCATTTGATTTGGCTATCTCTCTAACTAATTTAGTAATATTTTTTTGTAGTTTATCAACTTTATTGTATATCCTTAATACTATGTAAAAAAGAATTATTATCGACATATATACTACCAAGTCTAATCCTTTTTCTACACCAAAGAATTGTCCAATACTATCTATAGTTCCCTGAGGTAACCATATCAATACTAATGCTCCTGCCCAAAATATTAACCAAAATAATATTTTAACTATAGAGGTCTTATCTTTAATAACCCTTAATACTAACTGTCCGTAAATTACTATTATGATTCCCGTCGCTATATATTGAACAATCATTATTCCTTGATTTTAGATAAAATTAATTTAAACGCAATATTTATACTATTAAATATACTCTGTCCTTTAGACATAGAATACTCTGTGTAATGTACTGTTACAGGCACCTCTTTGTATTTTAAATCTAATACCTTTACCTTATCTAATATCTCTGAAGCATGTTCCATTCTGTCATGAGTAATATCTAATTTTTTAGCAGTATCTGAAGTCATAACTCTTAATCCGTTGTGTACATCGGTTAACCATATACGGGAGAGTATGTATGTAAATATTATTCCTCCTTTAAGAATTATTCTTTTTGATAGGGGTATATCATTCTCTTGTAGAAACCTAGAACCTAAAACAATGTCGTAATTTCCTTCTATTAAAGTTTTTAACATCCTATCTAAATCTTTAACATCATGTTGCCCATCTGAATCAAAATGTACAATATATCTAGCTCCTTTCTTTAGTGCTATTTCCATGCCTGTTTGTAAGGCGGCACCTTGTCCTCTGTTTATAACATGTTTGGTTACAACGGCATTGGTATTCTTTCTAACTACATCGTATCCATTATCCTTAGACCCATCATCTACTACTACAATATTGTTGTAGCCATGGGAGTTTAGGTCTTTGATAACTTTGGTTATCATCTTAGCATCGTTGTAGAGGGGGATTGTTATATATACTTCTGACTTGTTCATATTGTATGATTATATACTAAAGACAGGGTTGATATCTATAATGGCTTTTATGGTATGATTTCATATTTATCCGTCTAAGAATTTAATATAACAAATTGTACTCATGCAAAAAATCTCAATAATAGGACTAGGTTATGTAGGACTTCCCTTAGCCTTAGCCATAGGAAAAAGTAATAAATATGATGTAGTAGGCTTTGACATAAGTAAAGAACAAGTTAAAAAAATCTTAAACAAACAATGCCCAATAACAGACGACATTGCAGAACAAGACCTTAAAGAATTAGACCTACATGCAACTACCAATGAGGAAGAAATAAAAGGAAGTGACTATTACATCATATGTGTACCTACTCCTGTATTAGATGACTATACCCCAGACTACACTCCTGTAATAAGTGCAGGAAAAACAGTAGCTAAGTATTTATCCAAAGGAGAGACAGTAATACTAGAATCTACAGTAAACCCAGGTACATGTGAGGAAATATTACTACCAGTATTAGAGAGAGGTAATAAATTAAAAGCAGGTAAAGATTTTAACATTGCTATGTGTCCAGAGCGAATTAATCCAGGTGATCCTAAATGGAATGTATATAATATACCTAGGAATTTAGG
>CAYGKF010000094.1:0-1928 GCA_964350615.1 uncultured Candidatus Saccharibacteria bacterium | reverse complement strand
GTTTGGTAAGTTCTTGGTTTTGTTTGGTAAGTTCTTGGTTTTGTTTGGTAAGTTCCTTAGTGGTTTTCAAGCGATCAAGGATTTCTCTCTCTAAGTTATCTATATGTATATCCTTATCATTCAAAGTTTTATTTAGATCCTGAACTTCTGAGGTCTTTTTGTAATACTCTGTTAGTAATTCTGGGGAAGGGTAGTTTTTTCCAAAAGGATTTCTATTTAAGAAGAGTACGCCAAGACCATGGTAATGATCGAACGTAATAGTTTCGTATTTCTTTTTCAACTCTTCCCATAATTTATATACACCAAAGTCATCTGACTTCTCACAAACATCATGGAAAAGGATTATGCCTGTTTTCTTGTTGACCTTAGGCAACCAATTCTCGAAATCATGTTTAACTGCATCATATGTATGTAAACCATCTATATGTAATATATCAATACTATTATCTTCAAATTTATCAACAGCTTCATCAAAAAGCATTTTGTGAGAGACAATCTTTACGTCTTTATAATATTTGTTCTTTATCTCTAAAAATGTTTCGTAAACCTCTTTCCCATAAAAGCCTGCATGTTCATCTCCCTCCCATGTATCTATTCCGTGTAGTTCTGTATCTAGTTTTAAATCTTTTATAGCTTGGGCAAAGGAAAAAAGAGAATTACCCTTGTGTGTACCTAGTTCTACTATTAAATTAGGTTTAATATTTGCTACCAAATCGTATGCAAAGAAGTAATGACCGCTCCAGGCAGATGATTCTAAAGGGAGTTCGGAAGTGAATTCAAAAGAAGGTTGATTTATTTTCCATTGTTTAGCAATATTCTTCATAAGGTTTTTGTCCAATTTAAAATCTTTTCAAGCTTAAGGCTTTCTACAATTTCATCCTCAAGGTTTACCATTATACTATGATTGTTGTAAAAAATGTCTGTGGAAATTTCTGTGTAGGGGAGTATATTTCTTGTTTTAGGTTCCCCTTGCAAATGGTAATCTTCTTCTTTACCTACCCTGAAAACCTTCTTTCCCATCTTAAGGGCAATAAAGTCAAAGATACTTTCTTTTGGGGTTAGGATTATGTCGTAGTCTGCAATATGTGTTTGTATATCTTTGAATAAGGAAGAGTTCTCATTTATCTGAGATCTCCATCCATGCTCGAAACATATGACTTTTTTATCTTGTTTTTGCCAATTAAGAACATCTTCCTTAAGAGTAAAATCATTCCATATAAATATTACATCTGCTTCTTTTGGTGATATATTTGTTTTTTCCCACCCCCAAAAAGAGTGGTGGTCTAATACAGAGTATTTAATGTCTGACATATATCCAATTCTATTACATCCCCCATCCCAAGGAAAGTCTTTCTTTTTTCCCCTCTCTGTAGTACCATCTTAAATAATATAGGCCCTTAATTAACATAAATATAAAAACATATGAAAATTCTAGTAACAGGAGGCGCCGGCTTCATAGGCTCTAACTTCATTAAATACTGGTTAGGCAAACACCCCAAAGA
Source organism: uncultured Candidatus Saccharibacteria bacterium (assembly GCA_964350615.1). Taxonomy (GTDB): domain Bacteria; phylum Patescibacteriota; class Dojkabacteria; order SC72; family SC72; genus UBA2177. The sequence goes on along the minus strand of CAYGKF010000094.1, from coordinate 426 downwards.
CAAAATAACTAACTTAGACAAACTAACATACGCAGGGAATTTAAATAACCTAAAAGATATAGAAAAGAATAAAAGATACACATTCGTAAAAGGAAACATATGTAACAAAAAATTAGTAGACAACTTAGTAAAAGGAAAAGACCTCATTGTACACTTCGCTGCAGAATCCCACGTAGACAGAAGCATAGAAGGACCTGAAGAATTTGTTAAAACAAATGTACAAGGTACTTTGGTATTGTTAGAAGCAGCACTTAAACACGGAGGCATTAGATTCCACCACATATCTACAGACGAAGTATTTGGAGAACTACCATTAAATAACCCTAAAGCAAAATTCCATGAAGATATGGTATATGACCCTAGAAGTGTATACTCTGCCTCTAAAGCAGGATCAGACCATTTAGTAAGAGCCTACCATGCTACACA
>CAYGKF010000093.1:0-1973 GCA_964350615.1 uncultured Candidatus Saccharibacteria bacterium | reverse complement strand
CCAGTAATTGCAACAACAGGTGCAGTAATATGTGATATTGCATAATTTAAAATCTTCATCAACCCTTCCTCAATACTATCTACCAGGATAATAGGTTTATTAATATCCATATCATCCTTAACATATTTTTCTCTCTCACACAAAGTTATAGATGCACCATTCTCAAAAGCCTCAAGTATGAAATCATGACCATCAAATTTCTCTCCTACAATTGGGATATAAATTTCATTTTCTTTAATAGTCCTAGAATCATGACTAAAACCAGTAAAATAGATATCCTCTTTATAGTTTTTAATACTAAACTCCGGAAATCTTTCCTTAATATCTTTTAAAAATACTTTCATTCCTTAATATACCACCTTAAGGCTTTGCCTTAAAGTCCTATAACATTCCTTTTTGAAAACAAATCTCATTTTAAAAGCGAAATCATAGGTTAAGCCTAAATAATATTAAGATTTGCAATAATTAATCGCTATCGGTTCATGAGCCATTTCTCTACTCAATTTTACTGTTTTCATATATTAGCAACACAACTATATGGCCTAGAGAATTATATTTGAGCCTGTAGTCCTATTTACTTGACCCAAAGCATCTACAATGTTAGATTAGTGGTACGAAGTGGTAAATAGTGGTGAAAAGTGATATAGTAAAAACATGCTAATAGGAGAATATAAAAGTAAACTAGGAGAAAAGAAAAGAGTATCACTTCCTAAAAAATTTAGAGACCAATTAGGTGAAAACCTAATTCTAACAAGAGGATATGAACAGGCATTGATAGTAGTAAATGAACAGTTATGGAAGAAAGTAGCAACAGAAGTAATGGAAGGCTCTTTTATAAATAAAGATATCAGAGATACAAGTAGGTTCTTGGTCGGAGGTGCAAAAGAAATAGATTTAGACCCTCAAGGAAGATTTGTAATACCAGAGACATTATTAGAACACGCAGAAATTAAAGAAGAGGTGGTATTCATAGGACTAGTTAACTGGGTAGAGATTTGGGACAAAGAGAAATGGAATGAGAGATTAGAATACCTAAAAGAGCATGGAGAAGAAATTGCCCAAGAGATTAGTAAAATGAGTAATAGAAATAATGGATAAAATCCACATCCCAGTACTACTAAAAGAGAGCATAGAAGGTCTCAATCTTAATCCTGACAAGTTTTATATAGATTGTACACTTGGAGATGGAGGACACAGTATTGAAATTCTTAAAAAACTCTCCCCTAAAGGCTTACTCCTTAGTCTAGATCATGATCAAAATGCAATAGAGTTTGTTAATGAATATTACAAACAAGAGGTTAAACAAGATAATTGGATAGTAAAAAAAGGAAATTTTAAAAACATTCAAGAACTTACAAAAGATATAGAAAGAAAACCTATGGGAATACTAATGGACCTAGGACTTTCCTCTAGACAAATCGAAAAATCTTTTAACAGAGGATTTAGCTACCAAGAAGACCAAGAAGTTCTAGACATGAGAATGGACCAAGAGTTAGGAGTTACAGCTCTAGACCTATTACGTGCACTCCCAGAAAAAGAACTTTCGAGACTATTTAGAAAGTACGGAGAAGAGAAACACTCTAAACGTATCACCAGAGAAATAAAAACAAATATTTCTGATATCAAAACTGTTGGAGATCTCACCCGACTTATTTACAAAGTCGTACCGGTAAACTCAACTAAGAACCCTTCTCGCAGAGTCTTTCAGGCTCTGCGAATCGTGGTAAATGATGAGTTAAACAATCTTAAGATTGGACTAGATGAGTCGTTTGAGGTCTTACAAAAAGGAGGAAGAATAGCTGTAATATCCTTCCATTCCCTGGAAGATCGAATAGTTAAAAACTATTTTTTAGAAAAACAGGGAAGCGGAGAAGGGGAAATGCTTTTTAAACGTCAAATTGCCCCAACCGACGACGAGAAAAAGCACAACCCTAGATCCGCTTCCGCTAAGTTAAGAATTTTAATTAAGAAAA
>CAYGKF010000092.1:0-2025 GCA_964350615.1 uncultured Candidatus Saccharibacteria bacterium | reverse complement strand
TGGGAAGATAGGTCATTGCCAGGATTTTAGAATATGACAACCCACTCGAAAGAGTGGGTTTTTGTTTAGAATAAACCAACACAAAGAAGACAGTATAGTCCTTCTACTAGGTTTTAAAAATAGGGGAATAAATGGTTTTTAATAAAAACCGTATCAAATTAAAAAGTTATGTAAATATGTTTTAAAAGAAGGGTAGGGGGGTCGATAAATATTAGAATGTAACATTGGGTTGTTAAAGCAAATTTAATTTTACAAGAAGGAATAATTAAATTTTCATTAAGGATGTTCTGAGAAACAGAAGGGAAGAGAATGCTTATTAAAACAATATTTGGTTGGGTATAAAATAGTTGTACAAAATAAGGGTGTTTTGTAATTGTAGTATAATGATTAAGGTATAAATTAATGAAAATTATAACTTCATGACAAAGAGTGACTATAGGGTGTTGTCTTGTGAGGGTGGAGATCAGGTTGGCAAGGGTGATTCATTGAATTTTCTTTTGGATAGATTAGTAGGAGATGAACAGGTCAATGTTGTAACAACATCTTTCCCCATATACGGGACTCCCATTGGGAACACCATAAGAGTTTTTCTAAAGGAAGGTGGGGAGAAGTTTGACCTAGCTCCAAGGGAAGAACTTGAAGTTAAAATGGCTCTCTTTGCTCTTAACCGGCTTGAATTTTTGGAAGTGTTTCTATCGGAGGAAATGGACGAGAATTCCTTGATTCTGTTTGACCGAAGTGCGTTCAGCAATGCTCTTACTATTGCATATGCAATGAAAAAGATTCCAGATATTGATAAAAAAGAAGTCCAGGAGTTAGTTAAAATGGCTCTGGATCTAGATTCCCTTCTAATTAAAACACTTAACTTAACTAACTGTGTAGTTTGCTTAACTAGTGAAGGTGGAAATTGGGAAAATGCTCGAGGGGGGGATATAGATCTTCATGAGGATTCTGAAGTTCAGGAATATGCTAATTATGTTTACTCTCTGTACCAAGAAGTTGTTGGTGAAGGATGGAAGAATGTTGTTACTAGGGGAGATGGTGGCTGGAGGGGTAGAGAAGAGATATTTATGGAAATTCGAGAGTTTGTACAAGAGAGACTTGGGAATTTTGTTAAAACTAAAGATAGGGGAGAAAGGCGGGATATTGGGATTAAAGAAATAATGAAGAATATTTATATTGGGTCTAATGTAGAAACGGATCTTCTTGAAGAATATGTGTCCAGCATCAGAAATAACGATAAAAATTTGATGTATGTAACGTCTGCTGAGGTTAAGGAGGGCATATGTTCTACTTACGAAAGGATTCTTTTTAAAAATAGAACTGTAAGAGATGCTTTTAGGGAGGTTTGCGAGAAGTGTCCAAAAATAGCTGTTGTTTTATCTTTTAATTTAGGTGCTGAGTTTGTTAATAACTTGACGAAAGCTCTTGAGGATGAATAAAAAGCAATTAGCTATACAACTACTGTCTGAGATAGAGAAACTCTTCCCAGAAGCGACTACAGAGCTTTCTAATTGGTCAACACCCTTCCAATTCCTAATCTGTATACTTCTCTCTGCACAGACGACAGATAAACAAGTTAATAAGGTGACGGAGAAATTGTTTGAAAAATATCCGGATGCTAAAAGTTTAAGTAAGGCAAATTTGGAAGATGTGCAGAATACCCTAGGGGGTATTAACTACTTTAAGACTAAATCTAGACATATAATAGGAAGTTCTAAAATTTTAGTTGATAAATATTCAGGCAAGCCTCCCAGAGATCTTAAGAAGCTTCAAAAACTACCAGGGATAGGTTACAAGACTGCAAATGTTTTTCTAAATGATCTTTATCATGAAAATCAGGGAATTGCTGTGGATACACACGTTATGAGAGTTGCGAAGGCATACGGGTTATCTAAGGGGTCAGACCCCACCAAAATAGCTCATGACCTAGAAAAACTCTATCCTAAAAAAGATTGGTACAAAGTCAATTCTTCGTTTGTTCTATATGGTCGATATATTCTAAAAGCACGCAACCCTGACTGG
>CAYGKF010000091.1:0-2036 GCA_964350615.1 uncultured Candidatus Saccharibacteria bacterium | reverse complement strand
ACTAAGTCTGAGGCATTAACGTACTTCATATCCAAATTTGACAAATTTACAACAAATCTTGCTATTAGAAATATAATTGGTCAATCTGAATCATCTTTTGATTTTAGAAAAGTTATGGATGAGGGGAAGATATTAATAGTAAATCTTTCTAAAGGTAAACTAGGGGAGGAGAATATGTCTTTTTTGGGATTACTGCTTGTTCAGAAGATGCTCGCTGCAGCATTAAGTAGGGAAGATGTTCCAGAGGACGCAAGGAAGGACTTCTTCTTTTATGCGGATGAATTCCAAAATTTTGCTACTGAAGAGTTTAACTCTATCCTTTCTGAAGCAAGGAAATATAGACTCAATCTTACTTTGGCGCACCAATATATAGGGCAGCTCCCCGAGGATATTAGGAATGCAGTTTTTGGAAACGTAGGATCTCTCTTTATAGCACGATGCAGTGCAGAAGACGCAGAATTTTTAGAAACTCAATTTGAATCATACATTACTGCTATGGACATGGTAAATCAGGGTATAGGGCATTACTATATAAAACTTTTGACCAAAGGGTCCTACCCATCTCCATTCTCTCTTAATGCTCTATACGGACCACAATATCCAGATTCTGGTTTTGATATGCCTGTAAACAAAGAAGTGGGGGATATAGTTAAGCAAATATCCAAGATGAAGTACGGTAGAGACCTACAAGTTGTTAATGATGATATTAGATCCAGATCACAACTAGATAAAGAAGAAGAAAAACCATCATCAGACAATACAGCATTTCCCCCAATGGGCTTCTAAAAACTCGTTTATTTTGGTAAAATCTCTTAGTCATGGGAATATAGCTCAGGTGGTTAGAGCCCGGTTCTTATAAAGCCGTGGTCGGTGGTTCGAGTCCACCTATTCCCATTCCAACTTAAGTCAACCTAAGTCTAACTTAGTTGATTATCCTTTTATGGCAAGGACTATACGTGTTTTCCACAGGGGATTTAATATTCTATAGGTTGGAGGGATTAGAGTTCTTTTAGGCTTTTCTCTTCCTCTACCTGCATCTTAACTAAGTTAAGATATTTTTCAGTAGTAGACAATCTCTTATGTCCAACTAGTTTGGATACAGTTACCAAACTAACACCGTTTGCTAAGTGATGGGCTATAAAAGTATTTCTTAAGTCATTTACCTTTGCGTTCTTAATACCTGCTTTCTCATAAGCTTTATCTATTGCAGTTCTAATATTTCTTACTAAAAGAGGCCTTCCATTTTTTGTAATGAACACAGTATCATCTTCTGTTTCTGGCCTTACTTCTAAATACTCATCTAAAGCTTTCTTTGCAGACTTATTCAAAGGGACCTTCCTAGCAGGGTGACTCCCTGCAGCTTTTACGTACAAAAAGTCAATTTTAGCATCCTTTGACTTTCTAATATCATCTAGAGTTAATCCAGCTAGTTCTCCTATTCTAATTCCTGTTTGAAGAAGAATCTCTACGATAGAGTAGAGTCTAACATCTACTCGACTTACATCCCTTAAAGCTCTGTACTCCATTTCAGTAAGGACCCTAGGTGGTTTTGTTTTAAATTTAGGGTGGGCCAATTTTTCAGAAGAGTTGTCTTTAATGACACCAGTCTCTAAGAGATATTTGAAAAATGTTCTAGTACTATTAATTTTTCTGGAAACACTTTTAGGTGTATAGTTGTTGTCCTGTAGGTCCTGTTTGTATTTCTCTAGGTCTTCTATCTGAACTTCCTCCAGAGAGCTAACCCCTTGTTCTGAAAGAAAGTTTAGAAGTTGTTCTATATCTTTTGAATATGCGATTATTGTTGATTCTGCGCGACCCTTCTCCTCTAAGTCTTTTACAAAAGCGTCTCTTTTTTCTTCAAAGTTCGGATTTTTTATTGATCCCACGGTTATTTAAATCTAATATTATATATTAGGCATGTATATAGAAAAATTATATCACCTACCCCCCTAGAGAGCAATAATAAAAGTATATGGGGCTTTTGAATAAAAAACAATATATTGTTAGTATTTAGTATGGATAGATTTATATACAAG
>CAYGKF010000090.1:0-2184 GCA_964350615.1 uncultured Candidatus Saccharibacteria bacterium | reverse complement strand
AGAAATATATTAAGGCATATATAGGGGGTTTTAAAGGGGCTAATGAGTTAAGGAAGAACTTAATGGAAATGAGTTCTACTAGTGAGGTTGTTGAATACTTCAAAGGTAAGAAACTTCTTTTCTAGTACATTCTTAGTAAACAGGAATATATTTTGTTAAAATGGTAATTATTATGGAAAGAACTTTTGAGGATATAGCATTAGAAGATTCTCCACAGAAGGATTTGGCAGAAGAGAAATCCTTCCAAACTTTTCAGGAAGAAGATATTAAAGAAAATGAAGCAGATATTACATACAAAACCATTAAGGTGGATACTTTTTCGGGAGCTATTCAAGATATTCTTTCGTCAAAAGATGAAAACAGTGTGTGTATGGTAGATGTAGATGGTACATTAATAGAAAATAAGCTTACACAGTACCCAGGTATATGTCATTTAATTGATCATAATGTGGCACAAGAGGTACAGGTTTCTCTTAAGTCATTAATTTTAGGATTAGGGCAGGATGGAGTTTGTATTGTTACAAACAGGGATGAGAATGTTAAGGTAGTTTGGAGTAGTAAGAGGATAGTAAATACAGTACAAGAGGTATTAGAAAGAATGAATTTTGCTAACGTAAAGATTTTTACAGGTTTAAACAAGCAGATACCTAATATTGCTAAGAGAAAAAGAAGTGCCTTAGTAGAACATTATGTTAATTATATAGAAGAAAGTGATATTAAAGGAAGGTTAAAACTATCTACCATAGAGGATGATCATTTTATAACGTTGGATAGAACAGTATTTCCAAAGGAAATAGCTAGTGAGATACAAAAGAGAGTTAAAGAAAGATTACGTAGGGATATTGGTATAGATATTATTGATTATAAACTGAAGAGTTAGTTTGGAGAGTTTTTCAGTGAGAGGAGTTTTTAATAGATTTAATCTTCTGTTAATTTTTGTTCTTTAAAATATATATTATTACTTGACTGTATGTTCTATATATGACACAATCTAACTCTAAAACGATATATGTTCATTTTAATGCTAAAAAGGAGATTAGAGCTTTTCCAGAGGAGGTTAAGGATGAGATAAAAATATTGGTAGCTCAATTAGCTCATTATGGAACATTAGAGTATCCTGAGGGAAAGAAGTTTTTGGGTTATGATTTGTTTGAAATGGGAATTTATATAGGAGGAGCTTTTAGATGTTTTTACTGTTATTTTAAGGAAGATATCGTTATCCTCTCTGCCTTTCAAAAGAAATCACAGAGAACTCCGAGAAGGGAGATACAGAAGGCATTGAAAAGAAAGAACATTTTAAATTAGTTTTTTATCAAATGAAAAAAGAAAATTTAACAAAATGGGAAGATTTTGAAAAAGAGATATTCTCTCCAGAGGAGTTAGAAGAGATAAAAATTAAAGCACAGCAAAGAATAGCTTTAAGAGAATTAAGAGAACTAAGGGAGGAGTATAATATCAGTCAAAAGAGTCTTTCAATTAAATCAGGCATACCTCGTAGTACTATTAGTAAGATAGAGACAGGAAAGAGAAATGTATGTATAGCTAAGTTAGTACAAATAGCAAATGCATTAGATAGGGATTTGGAAATTAGGTTTGTACAAAGAAAGAAGGATAAAAAGATTTAATTTTTCTTTAATCTTATAGTATAATCCCCTATTCTGCCCTGTTCTAATAATGACCTACTATATGACAATATGAGGGAAGCGAATATTGCTGATTATACAGAAGCTTATCAGTACAGAAAGGTACCTGCATCTTTCTCCTGGCCAAAAGATGATGCTCCTGTCATTAGCAGGACATTCTTTTCTTTGGCATCAATTGAGAAACCGAAGAGTCTAAATGCCCTAGTTTTGGGTGTGGGTGGACCTAAAGCAGCAAAGAGGATCGCAGAAATTTTTTGGGAAGATATCTCAAGGGGGAATTCTGAAGACACTTTAACAATGGTGGATATTCGGCAGTTTTTGCAGAGAGATTGCGATGCTGTAGGAGAAGATTATTTGGATAGAACATTTTTATTACAAGAGGATGCACGAAATTTAAGCTTTAATGACAAATCTTTCAACCTAGTTCTAACTCACTGTTTCTTTCCTTGTTTTAAAGATGAAGATTTATACAAAGTTTTAGAGGAAATAAATAGAGTTACAGTAGACAACGGTTTAGGTATACATACTTTTAGATCTACAT
>CAYGKF010000089.1:0-2185 GCA_964350615.1 uncultured Candidatus Saccharibacteria bacterium | reverse complement strand
CCTTTTTGAGGGCCTATAACTCCTGCTGCGTGAAGTTGGTCTATTATTCTAGCGGCTTTGTTATATCCTATTCTCATTTTTCTTTGTAGGAAGGATGAGGATGCTTTTTGTGTAGAGACTACTATTGCAAGAGCTTTTTCAAATTCTGGATCTCTTTCTCTTTTTTCTCCAGGTAAGTCTTCCTTAGGTCCCTTTTCAATTGCTTCTGCAAGGTCTTCTGAGTACTTAAGGTCTTCTTCCTTGACCTGGTCCTTTATTGCTTGTATTACGCTCTCAGAGTCTTCAGTTGTAGTATTGGTCCCTTGAATTCTTAATGCTTTTGGAGTGGTTTGGTCTTTGTACAACATGTCTCCGTTTCCAAGAAGAGTCTCTGCTCCAGATTCGTCAAGAATTACTCTAGAATCTACACCTGTAGCTACAGCAAAGGCCATTCTTCCAGGGATATTTGACTTAATGAGGCCTGTTATTACATTTACTGTAGGTTTTTGAGTAGCAAGTATTAGATGAATACCAACAGCTCTTCCCATTTGCGCCAATCTCTGAATTTTGGTTTCAACGTCAACCCCAGATGTAAGAATTAAGTCTGCCATTTCGTCAACAACAACTACTATGTATGGCATGGCTAGGTAGCCTACCTTTTTATTATATTCTGTTAATTTTTTAACTCTAGCCTGTTTTAATTGTCTATACCTTCTCATCATTTCTTCTATGGTCCACTGAAGTGCGTTAATGACGGCCTCTGAGTCTGTTATTACAGGGTTTAGAAGGTGCGGGATACCGTTGTAAATTGCCATTTCAACACCCATTTTGGGGTCTATCATGAGAAATTTAACTTCGTCAGGACTCTTTGTCATTAGTAATCCCGTAAGTAAGGAGTTTATAGCAACGGACTTTCCTGTACCTGTTGCTCCAGCTACTAAAAGATGAGGGATTTTAGCCAAATCTTTTATGCGAGTCTTTGCTGTAATGTCTTTACCTAAGATTAAAGGTAGCTCGTAATTTTCTTTCTCTTTTTTAAGTCTAGTCACCATCTCTCTTGCGTATACGAAGTTTGGTGTGGGGTTAGGAATTTCTACTCCTACGTATGAAGTTCCTGGAATGGGAGCCTCTATTCTTACGGAAGAAGTTTGGGAAGCTAAGGCAAGAGCTAAGTCATTACTAAGATTTTTAATTCTGGAAACCTTAACTCCAACACTAATACTTAGAGAAAACCTTAATACAGTAGGACCTACGGCTACTGCAACGACCTTTGCCTGTATTCCAAAACTTCTTAATGTTTGTTCAATTACTAAAGCCTTCTCTTTGTAAAGTTCTTTATCTTGTTCTTGTATCTCTGCCTCTTCTAGAATATCTACGCTAGGAAATTGCCAGTTTTGAAAACGAGGTTTTTCTGGTTCTTTGTCCTTTATATCCTCTGGGATTTTTACTCTTTCTATATCTTCTTCTGTCTCAGTATTCTCGATTGTATCATCTGTGTCTTTCCCTTTTTCTTCTAAAATATTGTCCAATCTTCTTTGTACTTCTTCTTCACTTTCAACTTTTGGAGCTTCCTCTTTACTGTCTTCTCCCGAATCTATTTTAATATCTTCAGGTATTTTAGTAGAAGAAAATTTCTTAAAGAAAGATCTAAGAGAAAAGCCTTTTTCTTCTTCTCCTTCAGGAACAGAGTCTTCCAAAAAGTCTCTTATTTGTTCTAAGGTAGTACCAGTTATTAGGGAGAAAGATATTATTAAGAGAATCAATACCGTTATTATCTCAATAAGGCCGCCAAAGAAATTGTTTAAAGAAAGGTGTAAAAATTTACCTAATTGTCCTCCGGCACCTCTTAAGGCTTCGGGACTATTCAATTGTTCTTCTATTAGCCAGAAGGAAAGAAGGATATTAAGACATGCTGAGAAAAAGAAAAGACCAATTGCCTGTTTAGCTGAAACGAATTTCTTTTTCTTTGTTAAAAGGAAAAAAGAAAGGTATATAAATAGTATGCCCCATGCAATGGAGGCGTATCCTAATGTAAGAGAGACTTGGTCAAAGAGGGAAGATTGTCCTATGAGGAATGGAGAAATTAAGATTGTTAATCCTACTATAAATAGTATTAGACCAAGTAAAATCTTAGTCTCACTGCTTTGAATAGTAATTGGTTTTTTCTTCTTTTTCCTGGGCATTTTATGATATATAATATGATATT
>CAYGKF010000088.1:0-2257 GCA_964350615.1 uncultured Candidatus Saccharibacteria bacterium | reverse complement strand
GGTAAGGGTGAAATGGTAGTGTAAGAGACTACCGGGTATTGTAGTAATACAATATCGCGTGGCAACCCCCACCTGGAGCAAGGTTTAACCGCATAGATAGATAATCATCGTTATACAGAATTCGGCTTATTGTGTGCTTGCGCATTTAGAAGAATTTTTACAAAGACCCTTTCATACCATTTAAGAATTCCTTCTCATTAGTTTTCTTTTTTCCAGCTATTTGAAAACTTTTTACCCTAAGTACTGTAAAAGGATCATTAGTAGAAAAAAGGACCATATCATTTTCTACGAACAATTCTCCTGCATCTCTTTCATTTTCTAATTTAACCAATTCAGCTTCAAATATTTTCATTCTTTTTCTAGCTATACTGTCTGGTAATCTTTCATCTAATTTCGTCCATGTAACAGGCCAAGGTACAAAAGCTCTAACCATTCTCTCTATGTAATTAGGTGAGTATTTACTCCAAATGATTTCAGCTTTTTCCTTAGAGATATCCTTTTCCCAACAATATGTTGCTTCGTCATTATTTTGAGGGATTGGTGTTATATCTCCATTGACCCATTCTTTAAGGATCGGAATTAAAACTTCCGTTGTTTTTTCAACTAACCTTTTTCTCAAAGAAATGTTTGTATCATCTGACCTAATTTTTTCTTTAAATATCTTCAAAATATCTCCCTCATCTAATCCTTCATTCATTAACATTATTGATATACCTGTCTCTTTTTCTCCCTCAAGTATTGCTTTCTGTATAGGTACGGCACCCCTGTATTTGGGAAGTATGGAGAAATGTATATTTATACAACCAAATTTAAGATAATCAAGAAATTCTTTTGGAATAATTTCTCCAAAAGCTTTACATATTGCAATTTCAGGGTTGTATTTTTTCAATGCTCTTATATAATTCTCTTTTTTCTTTTCTGTATGAACAATAGGGATATTATTTTCTGAAGCATATTCCTTTACAGCACTAGGAGTGACTGTCTGTTTCCGGCCTACTTTCTTGTCCGGGGTTGTTATTACACATACAATTTCAAAATTTAAGTCCTCGAATAGAACTTTAAGTGTTGCGAGCGATTCCCATCCTGTGCCTAAAAATATTGTTCTCATATCTTTATTTTACTCAATTAACATTCAAATTGCTATATAATAACAAGGTATATGACGAAAAATCTAGAAATTCTTAAACAAAAAATTATATTTATGCCAGATGCAACAAGGGGTGCTGTGAGATATCTTACAACAAAGCAATTGAAAGAAACTGGTACGCAAGCTTTGGTAACAAATACTCTACATCTTTTAATTCATCCAGGACCTGATGTAATATCCAAACTTGGAGGAATTAAAAAAATGATGGGTTGGGATGGGCTTGTTTTAACAGATTCTGGAGGGTTTCAAGTCTTTTCTTTAATACATTCTAAAAAGTGGAAAGGAGAAATTCATGAAAACGGTGCGACCTTTAGATCTCCAAGGGAGGGGAAGGTATATGAATTAACGCCTGAGTCATCAATAGATATACAGATGAAAATAGATTCAGATGTCATGGTAACTTTAGATGACTGTAGAGCTACTAATCTAACAAGAAAAGAAGCAGAAGAGTCAGTTGAACGAACTATTACTTGGGCAAAAAGATGTAAAGATCATTTCGAGAAGGAATATGGTGGGACAAAAGAGACAGGGAAACTTTTAACTGCTGTGGTCCAAGGGGCTAACTTCTTAGATTTAAGAGTTAGATGTGCAAAAGAGTTAGTTAAGATTGGTTTTGATGGATATAATTTTGGAGGTTTTGTTATAGATAAGAATGGGAAATTAGTAGTAGAGGAAATGAAGGCCACTATAGAAAATATACCAGAAGATACTATTAGGTATGCTATGGGGGTAGGGAAACCTCAGGATATTGTTGAAGTTGCAAAATTAGGATATAACCTTTTTGATACGGTTTTAGTTACCAGAAATGCGAGACATGGGACTTTGTACACTTCACAGGGGGAGTTGAAGATAAAAAATGGAGATATGGCTCTTGATACTAGACCTGTGGATTCTGAATGTGGATGTGAGTGTTGTACCAATTATTCTCGAGCTTATCTTCACCATATGATGAAGAATGGGGAAGCGACTGCACAGACTTTAGCAACCATTCACAACCTTACCTACTACCAAGATCTTGTTCGGGGTCTGTCCCAGGTCTGTCCCTAAATTTATTACCTAAACCTTGCTCCAAGGGTAATCCGAAGGTTTTTTCGCCACCCCATCTCGAAC
>CAYGKF010000087.1:0-2275 GCA_964350615.1 uncultured Candidatus Saccharibacteria bacterium | reverse complement strand
ATAAAAGCGGCTGGGCAATATTAAGGATATTGCTACGAGGCAGGAGTCATCGAAATATCAGCGGATACTCCTAGGCTATATTGTTAGCCTAAAGGTTAAATCAAATTCACAAAATTTAACCATCAATCCCCAAAAAATAATCTTTTAGTACACTACTATTATGTGCGGAATATTCGGATACTCTGGAAAAAAAGTTGCAAACGATTTAATTTTTAACGGCTTAAAAAGACTAGAATACCGAGGGTATGACTCTTGGGGAGTAGCCATCTTAGACGAAAACAAAATACATCAATACAAAAATATTGGGATGGTTAGACAAGATATTAGTTTAGACAAATTGCCACAAAGTACCATCGGGATAGGACATACTAGATGGGCCACACATGGGGGTGTAACTAAGATAAATGCACATCCACATATTTCAACTAGAAAAGACTTTACACTTGTTCAAAATGGTATTGTAGAAAATTTTGACTCTCTAAAAAAACAACTTAAGAGAGAAAAGCAAAGCTTTAAATCTCAAACTGACACAGAAGTTATAGTTAAGTTAATAGAAAAAGAAATAAAGAAGGGAAATTCATTAAAACAATCCTTAATTAAAGCGTTTAAAAAACTAGAAGGAAGAAACACTGTTGCAGTTTTAGATGCTAAAGAGAACAAAATTTATGCAATAAAGAATGGATCTCCCTTAGTAATAGGGATAGGAAGAAATGAGATATATTTAGCTTCTGATTCCTTGTCTTTCTCTCCACATACTAAAAAAATTATAGTTTTGGATGACTATGACATAGTTGAAATAGAGGGTTATAAATACCAAATACACAATATAAAAAGTAAAAAGAAAAAGAAATCAGAAATAAAAACATTAAAATACCAATATGAAGATATTAGTAAAGGTAATTATGACCATTTCATGCTAAAAGAAATAGTAGAACAACAAAAAACAATACTTTATGCTACAGACTACAAAGAAGAAGAATTAACTCCTCTTGTAAAGGAAATTAAAAAATCTAGAAAAGTGTACTTACTGGGAGCAGGTACTGCAGGTTTTGCGGCCGCTCAAATGGCTTATTTTTTAAGAACTATAGCAAATGTAGACGCTTTAGATATTAAAAGTTATGAATTTAAATCATACCTTCCAATAATTTCAGATAAAGATTTAATAATTGCAGTTTCTCAAAGTGGAGAGACTGTAGATACAATAGAGCCTTTAGAGGTATTTAAAGATAGGGGTTGTAAAATAGCTAGTATTGTAAATATGTATGGTACTACAATATCTAGGATATCTGATTTTGAATACTATACAAATGCAGGTCCTGAAATTTGCGTAGCTTCAACTAAGGTATTTACTGCACAGAGTACATGGGGTTATTTACTTGCTATGAGTGTTGCAGATAAATATACAACGGCTAGGAGAAGATTAAAAAAGTTATCTAGATCTTTAGACACTCTTTTTAAACCTAAGGTTTTTAAATATATTAAGGGTAGTGTTTGTACTGCATTAAAAAATAATGAGCATTTCTTTATATTAGGAAAAGGAGAGAATGCAGCTATTGCTTTGGAAGGAGCTCTTAAGATAAAAGAAATATCCTACAAGCATGTAGAGGGTTTTAGTGCAGGAGAACTTAAGCATGGTGTAATAGCTTTAATTGAAAAAGGTACTCCTGTTTTTGGAATAATTCCTTCTAATGAGAATGGTAAAGACAGTAAGGATTTAATCAGTGCAATGGAACAAGTTAAGGCAAGGGGAGCATTAACGATAGGGGTAGGTAGTGAGGAGTTTTCTAAATTAGAAGTATTTGATCATTACATATCTACTCCACAGATAAATTCTCTAGGGAGTATAGCTAATGTAATACCTTTTCAACTAATTTCTTACTTTCTTTCATTGCTTTTAGGTAATAATATAGATAAGCCTAGAAATTTGGCTAAGTCTGTGACTGTTAAATAGTTAAAATTTAGTTTACAATATATTTAATAAATTTTAATACCTTAGCTATATGCAAGAAGAAAATAAAACAAAACAAAAGCAAATAACAGATTTAAAAGGTCGTCCAATAGGAGGAGAGCGGTTAGTACAAGAAGAAAGTTCAATAGATGAAGAAAAGGCAGTAGAAAAAAAGTCTAAAGGTGGTAAGGGTTGTTTAATTGTTTCCTTAGTTTTACTCTTTATTTTAGCTCTTCTAGTGGGAGGTGTTTACTTTGGATACAGAAAGATTATTAAGGCTATGGAGCCTGTAGATTTAGAGGTAGAGTATACAGAGCAAGATTATAT
>CAYGKF010000086.1:0-2279 GCA_964350615.1 uncultured Candidatus Saccharibacteria bacterium | reverse complement strand
AGAGGGGATGAAAAGAAAAATCTTCATACTAGGGTTTTTGTAAATAAACATGGTGTTCCTACCTATGAAGCGAAAGAACTAGGATTGGCGTTTAGAAAGAGAGAACTTGTTGATTATGATGAGTCTGTGGTGATAACGGCAGATGAACAGAGTGGCTATTTTAAAGTAGTGTTAGATGCCTTAGGTAAGCTTGATAAGGAGTTGTCCGAAAAAACCACACATGTACCCCATGGTAAAGTTAGGATTCCTGGTTCAAAGAAAATGTCTAGTAGAAAAGGGGGAATACTTGGAGGAGACATCTTAATAGAAGAGGTCAAAAAGAGGGTTATGGCAATTGTGGAAGATAATAGCCATATAGAAGAGGATGATATGGAAGGGATTAGTCAAAAGATAGCAATAGGTGCTATAAAATATGCCTTTCTGAAGGTAGGAGTGGGACGAGATATTGTTTTTGATATTGAAAAATCAATATCATTTGATGGGGATACAGGACCTTATTTAATGTATGTATTTTCTAGGTGTGCCTCTATTCTGGAGGAAGCTAATTCCGAAGGTGTCCTCAATGTCTGTATAGACCCCTGTATGGAGAACCTTTATATACAAAGCTTGTCTTTAGCCCTTAGCAGATATCAGCCTTCATTGCTTGACTCGGCTATTAATTACTCACCATCAACTTTAACGCAATATTTGTTTGGTTTGGGCCAAGCTTTTAATTCTTTTTATCAAAGTGTCAGGGTTATAGATGCCCCTGATGAAGAAAAGGATATTCTTTTAACTCTTGTTAAAGCAACTATGGTTGTAATGAAAGATGGTTTGGATAGGTTGGGGATAGAAGTAGTAGAAAGAATGTAAATTTATCTTATCTTTAAGATAGGTTAAAACCTCTTTATGATAAGGACTATATAGGTTTTCTACACAGTTTTTAATATACTATAAGTTTAAGAAAGGCAGGTTTTTTAGTCCGATTTATCTTCAATTTACCTCATAGTATATTAAATTCCTGCTAATTTTCCCGTATAGTCATTATCCCCTAAGTGTTTACAATTAACTTCGAGGTATCTCCCTGTATCTAATGTAAAATGTGCTACAATTGATTCAATGGATGAGACAATAGAAAGAATAAAAGAAGCAGATCAGTTACGCGACATGGAGGGAAAGTCTTCTAAAGCGCTAAAGATTCTCGAAAAAAAAGGAGAAGAGATAATGGACGATCCTCTTCTTTCTTACGATTTTCCCAAGATTCTAAAGAAAATAGCTATATGTTATTCAGACCTGGGTGAAAATGAAAAAGCTAAAGAATATTTTAAAGAAGCATTAGAAATAGCAAAAAAAGACCTTAATAAAATAGAGACCGCAGATATTCAAGTATGTTTAGCTTCCTGGGAATTGAACATAGGTAGTATTGAGAAAGCACTAGAGTATGCTTTAGAAGCATGGGAATATATTGGGAAGAAGAGAGGAGATAAGTTTACAGAAACAAAGATTAATACGGCAATAGTATTGGGAAATATTTATTTTGAACAGGGGGAATACAAGAAAGCTTATAAAAAATATATGGTAGCGTCAAGAAATGCCCCTACGATAGGTTATGTTAAAGGGAAGGTTGCTTTAGCAGGTGAGTTGGCAAACTATTATATAGTCCATGAGAAGTTCAAGAAGGCTTTAGAAATAATAGGAGAGAGTATTGAAGAAGCAGAGGAATCTTACAGAATTCTTCTCCCAAGGTTACAAATGGAGCTTAGTAGAATATATTATGAAGAAGGGAATGTAGAAGAGGCTAAGGAAACAGCACTAAAAGCATATAAATTTGTTAAAAAGAGGGGTTTGTTAAAACTCCTTGCAGAAAGTAGTGAATTTCTTGGTCGTGTTTATGCTGAAAAGAATCAGGCCAAAGCAGATGCTTATTTTAAAGAAGCCTTTGATATATACAACAAGAGTGGCTACAATCTCCCTACGCAGCATCCTAAAGAAGAGGATTGGTTTACAAGTACGGAAGACCTTTAGTTAAGGGTTAATTACTATTTGCTAATTGACCACAAGCAGCGTTAATTTCATTGCCATAAGAGTGTCTTAAAGTGTTGTTTATATCTCTAGAATCAAGGATATTTTGGAAAGTCTGTATAGCTTTATTACTACTAGGTTTAAAAGATATTTTGGGAGAAGGATTAAATCTTATTAAGTTTACTAATACTATTTGATGTTTTAATAATTTTGCCAATTCTTTTGCATGTTCTGGTTGGTCGTTAATATCTTTTATTAGAAGGTATTCATAAGTAATT
>CAYGKF010000085.1:0-2292 GCA_964350615.1 uncultured Candidatus Saccharibacteria bacterium | reverse complement strand
TGGTTAAAGGAGGATAAGAGTTATGTAATAGGGGAACCTCAAGAAATTGTTAATGCATATAAAACAAAAGTTTAATAATCAACCTTATGAAGCTATTTATAATCATTATAAGAATTCTCAAACGGATGCCTTTATATATACAGCAGTTTAAAACTGTTTTACGAAAAGAGGGTCTTTGGGAAACAGTAGTGAGAATTTTCAAAAAAGCATATAGATTTATTGTAAGTGGAGGAGATTGTTCCAGATTAAGGAAACCTCAATATGTAGAATGGATGGAGAAGGTGGAGAGTAGGTATTTAAATGAGAAGACCATGCTTTCGGATTATTCTAAATTAAAAGAGAAGCCGAAATTTAGTATTATCTTCCCAGTATGGAACAAGAAAAGGGAAATGTTAAGAAAAGCCTTAACTTCAATTGCTAACCAAGTTTATGAAAATTGGGAAATATGTATATCTGATGGATCAAGTAAGAATATTGTTGAAACGAAAAAGTTTTTAAAAAGTTTTCAGAAAGACTATCCTCAAAAAGTTACTTTAGGCTTTTTAGAAGACAGGTTGAGAAAAAAAATAAATATTATTGAAAACAGTAACAACGCTTTACAGATGGCAACGGGCCAATATGTTGTATTTATGGATTGTGATGATGAGTTGTCTCCTAATTGTTTATTAGAATTAGCAAAGAGTATAGAAAAAAATCCTGAAGCAGAATTCATATATAGTGACTTTGACAAAATCGATGAGAAAGGAAGAAGATTTGACCCTTCTTTTTGGCCTTCTTGGTCGCCACATACGTTAACAGCTCAGATGTATACAACGCATGTTACTTGTTATAGGAAAGATGTAGTCAAAGAACTAGGTGCTTTGGTAAAAGGAACAGAAGGTGCTCAAGATTGGGATTTGATCTTAAGATATGTGACAGAACGTGAAGGAAATTGGAAAGTACAACATATCCCTAAGGTCTTGTATCACTGGCGAGTGTATCCTGGCTCAACAGCCCTAGCTAATAGTGGTTCTAAGGATTGGGCATATGAAAATCAAAGATATGTTTTGGAAAGATATCTTAAGAGAAGGAGTTTAAAAGGCAAAGTCTTGGAGGGACCTTTTCAGGGTTCGTGGAGAGTAAAGTTTGACATTATAGGTAACCCTAAAGTTAGTATAGTTATACCGACGTGTGATAAGGTAGTGTATTTAGAAAGGGCTGTAGAGAGTATTAAGAAAAAGACTGAGTATAACAACTATGAGATTATAATTTTAAATAACAGATCCAAGGAAAAGGAGACTAAGGAATATTTCAAGAAAATAAACAAAGGAGAGAATATTAAGGTTATTAATTTTAATAAGCCTTTTCATTTTGGGAAATTGTACAACTGGGCTAGCAAACAAGTAGGTGGAGATTATATGTTAATACTAAATAATGATATTAAAGTACTAAATAAAGGATGGTTGGAGAGTATGTTGGAGTGGTGTCAACTCCCAGAGGTAGGTAGTGTGGGAGCAAAGCTTTACTATAAAAATGGCAAGATTCAACATGCAGGTGTGATAGTTGGGGCTGGGGGTGCTGCGGCTCATTCCCATAGGTTAATGGAGGGGAAGACCTTTGGTTATAATGGTGCAGTCGCCAACATAAGAAATTATTTGGCAGTTACAGGAGCGTGTATGATGGTTAGGAGGAAGACTTTTATAGATATGGGTGGTTTTGACGAGAGGTTTGATCCCGCATATCAGGATGTGGATTTAGGTATTAGGTTGTATGAGAGGGGGTTGTATAATGTTTATACTCCCTATGCAGAGTTAATACATTATGAGTCTGTTACTAGATTTGACGATGTGAACAAGGAAAAGTTAGAAAAAGATGAGAACAATGCTTTAAAATTAAGGAAGAAATGGCCCAGATATATAGAATACGTGAGGGGTGATGATCCATTTTTTAATCCAAATCTTTCATATGCACATGAGGATTTTAGGCTAAGGATTAGTTAAGTTGGTAGATATATATACTGTTTTCTTTAAAATGTCTTAGAAGCTCTAAGCAACTTTTGTCGAACTCTGACTTAGCAATTACGAAATTTACGTTAAGATCTTTTAGTCTTGAATCACAAGGATCTAGGTTTATCTGTATAGCATCCATAGCGGTGAGAACTATTAATTCCTCTCCTTCTTTATAATCCGAAATTGCAACATGTGCATATCTATTATAGATGTCGGAGTACTTCTCGTTCGGATCAAGAACCTTCATGAATAGGTTACGATACATATGGGACAAAGGAGTCAAAGATAATTGAAGACAGGAAGA
>CAYGKF010000084.1:0-2362 GCA_964350615.1 uncultured Candidatus Saccharibacteria bacterium | reverse complement strand
ATGGATGAGGGAATAAAGGAGAACTTAATAATAGAGTTCTACTCTAGATAAATAATTTTAATCTACATATAAATGGAAGCATTTAAAGATATTAAGGTAACGATTAAGGAAGAGAAAGACAACTACGGTTTGTTTGAAGTTTCTCCTTTACCAAGAGGGTATGGTCACACATTAGGAAATGCCCTAAGAAGAATACTTTACTCTAGTCTTAAGGGTACAGGCGTAACTGCTGTACAAGTTAAGGGAGTAGATCATGAGTACTCTACTTTAAAAGGGGTTAAAGAAACAGTAGTTGACATAATTTTAAACTTAAAAGAAGTTAAGTTTAAGACAGAGGTAGATGAAGTGTTCAAGTGTAAACTTGAAGTAAAGGGAAAGAAAACAGTAACCGCAGGAGATATTGAAACTGTTGGCGATTTAGAAGTTGTTAATAGAGATCTAGTAATAGCAGAATTAACAGACTCTTCTTCGGAATTAAACATGACTATAATTGTTGAGTCAGGAGTAGGTTATAAGAAAGTACATGAAAGTGAAAGAGAAGAAGTTGGTTTAATTCCTTTAGATTGTGACTTCACTCCAATAGAAAGAGTAAGTCTTAGTATAGAACAAGCTCGTAAGGGACAGAAAACAGACTTAGATGCAGTTCTTTTGGGTGTATTTACTGACGGAAGTATAACTCCTAAAGATGCTTTAATAGAGTCATCTAAAATACTTCAGGAGTTTGCAGGAAAAGTCATGATTGCTATGGGAATGTCAGAAAAAGAAGTTATAGAATTGGCAGAAGAGGCAACCAAGATAGAGGAAGCTCAGGTGGAAGTTAAGGAAGAAGATGATGAGATTGGAGCATG
Source organism: uncultured Candidatus Saccharibacteria bacterium (assembly GCA_964350615.1). Lineage (GTDB taxonomy): Bacteria > Patescibacteriota > Dojkabacteria > SC72 > SC72 > UBA2177. The sequence continues at coordinate 1,514 of CAYGKF010000084.1, read as the reverse complement.
GAAGATAGAAGAATTACCAATATCAAAAAGATCTAAAACAGCTCTTCTAACAGGAGAATTTAAAACAGTAGGTGATCTTAGAGATGCAACAGCAACAGAGTTACTTAATCTTCCAGGGTTTGGAAATAAGTCTCTAAACGAAGTGTTAGAATTATTAACAGAATACGGAATTAATATTAAAGGTGTTTAAGAAAATCTAAAATGCGCAAGAGAATCAAAGGAAAAAAACTAGGGAGAAAGAAAGCACATAGAGAATCTTTAATAAGGAATCTTCTGAGATCTCTCTTTGATCATAACTATGTTGTTACTACAACACCAAAGGCAAAAGTTCTTAAACAAGAAGCATCTTCCTTAATAGAGAAAGGCAAGGGTAAAGGAAAGGATTCAAATTTTAGGAGAGAACTTAGTAATATCCTTGGGAAGGATGAATTAATAAAGAAATATGAAGAGTATCTTAAAAAAGAAGACGTAGGAGTAGGTTTTGTCAGAGTTTCATTTAGAAGTGGAGATAATGCTGAAATGTCTAGGGTATTTCTCTTAGGTTTAGATAAAAAGAAAACAGCAGTTAAAAAATCTAAGAAAAAAGGTAAAGGACAAGAGGAGAAAGAAACAGAAAAAGATGAGCCTGATACTAAATCACCTCTAAATATCAAGGAAGAGAAACCAGTAGGACTCAAAAAGAAAGTGGACAAGACGGCTGTAATTAGGAAAAAAGGAAGAGCAAAAGCACGAGCAGGACTTTAATTGATAATATTAAAAGATGAAATATAAAACAACTTGGACAAAAAAAGAAGATGTAACTAGAGAATGGTACCTAGTAGATATAAAAGATCAGATTCTTGGTAGGGCTGCTACACAAATAGCCTCTCTCTTGATAGGAAAAGGTAAACCAGAAATAGTGCCTAATGTTGACTGTGGAGATTATGTTATTGTAATAAATAGTGATGATGTCAAATTAACTAGAGGAAAAGAGAAAAAGAAGATGTACTACAGACATTCAGGTTATCCAGGGGCTCTAAAAGAAACAAGATTTGATGAACAGTTAGCCAAGGACTCTAGAAAAATAATTGTAGATGCTGTTAAGAATATGTTGCCACAGAACAAGCTTAAAGATAAAAGAATTGCTAGATTAATAGTGTATAAAGATTCTGACTATAAGAATACAGCTCAGAAGCCTACAGAGATTAAATTATAATTTATTAAACAGTGAGTAAATATATAGAGGGAATAGGAAGAAGAAAAACGTCTACTGCAAGAGTAAGATTATATAAGGGAGATAAGGCATCCACCGTTAATGGACAACCATTGTTAGAGTATTTTGTTATGAATTCTGATGCAGAGAAGATAATAAATAGACCTTTGATAGTAGTAGGGTTAGATGGAAAATATTACTTTACAGCGAAGGTTGTTGGTGGGGGTATAACTGGTCAAATGGAGTCTGTTAGATTAGGTTTAGCTAGAGCGTTATACGAAATGGATGAGGAATTGAAACCAGTATTAAGAAAAGAAGGTTT
>CAYGKF010000083.1:0-2450 GCA_964350615.1 uncultured Candidatus Saccharibacteria bacterium | reverse complement strand
TTAATTTTGTTTTAAAGATTCCCAATTTGTCCCATATGTATGTGACCCATACATTCTGTGTAAACTAAACAATTATCCTGATATAATAATCCAACATGAACATTCTAATAACAATAGTAAACCATAACGGTAAAAAACTCCTTGAAAAAACCTTACCCTCTATCTTAAAAACAGACAGAAACGACATCAACTTTGACATATGTGTAGTAGACAATAATTCCTCTGACGACTCAGTATCCTTCTTAGAGGAACAGTATCCTGCTATTAAGGTAATAAGATCGGACAGTAACCTAGGCTACGGCAGAGCACACAATTTAGCTTTAGATGAGTACCCTGACTATGACAAATATGTATTTATGAACAACGACATAAAGGTACAACCTAATTGGTTAAAAAATCTTTTAGAAGTTGTAAGAACAAAACAAAACGTAGGAGCAGTAGGACCTAAAATATTACTCTCAGAAAAAAAAGAAAATAAAGAGAAAGAAGAAAAGCATGTAATCAACTCTGCAGGTATGGATATAGACAAACACCACATGGCATATGACAGATATGAGGGAGAATACGATGATCCAAAATACAATTTAATTGAAAAAGTTGATGGTATATGTGGAGCAGTAATGTTCATACCAAAAAATGTAATTAAAAAAGTAAAAGGATTTCATCCTAACATGTTTCTTTATTACGAAGATGTAGACTTATCTCTAAGAATTAGAGATCTAGGATATGACATCTACTACTGTGGTGAGTCTGTTGTCTACCATGACCATATGGCAAGTACAGAAGATATTGGAAGTTTTAAAAGAAATTGGATGAATATGTGTAATAGATATGTTAGTATTAAGGATAGAAAAGGTCTTTCTGTGGCAATAAAAGAAACAGTATGGTATCTTTGTTCTTGGATGATGTGGAAGATATTACACTCTAAAAATATTACTTTAAAACAGTACCTAGATGATAAGTAAGAACGATATAGATCTGTACAAACAATTTGTTAAAACCATTTTTAAGATGAGATATAAGGGATCTCTTTTAGGATTCTTCTGGGTATTACTCAAACCATTCTTCATGTTCATAATTCTCTACGTAGTTTTCTCTGCAATTTCTGGACAGGTAGGAAACTTAACATCTAGGCAGTACGCAGTGTATCTTCTTTCTGGTTTGGTAATCTACACCTTCTTTAACGAAGGTATCACATGGGGTATGGGTTCCATAATGGAAAGAGCAGACCTCATACTTAAGATTAATTTTAAAAGAGATATCGTTGTCATTAGTTCTTTAACTATGTCACTAATTAATTTTGGTATTAACCTCCTTATTATTGCAGTTATTGGAACACTCTTAGATATCCAATTCTCTGTAATTGGAGTATCCTACATTCTTCTCATTGGTTTAGTTATGTTCTTAGCTATGTATGGGATAGCATTTTTTACCAGTATATGGATGGTTTATGTTAGAGACTTAGCACATATTACAGAACTTGGTTTACAATTAATGTTTTATGCTTCGGCAGTATTCTTTCCTGTAGAACTAGTGCCTGAAAGATACAGATTCATAGTAGAGTACAATCCAATAGCAATATATATTCAATCAGTAAGAGAGGCTCTTACATACCAAAATATAGTTAACCTAGATGTTGTATTAGGTTCTCTGGTAGTAGCAATTATTTTAGTTGTAGTAGGTAACATATATTTCAAACATAATGTAAAAAGAGTAGCAGAACATTTCTAAAACTATGGACAACAATATAGCAATACAAGTAAAGAATGTAAGTAAGAAATTTAAAGTTCCTGTTAAGGGGAATAAAAATACATTACAAGAAAGATTTTTAAATCCTTTTCAAAAAACAGAACATAGGGAATTTAATGCTCTTAAAAATCTTTCTTTTGAAGTAAAAAAAGGAGAATTTTTTAGTGTAATAGGTCCTAATGGTGCAGGAAAATCTACATTACTTAAGATAGTCTCTGGTATATATGTAGCAGATGAAGGAGAAATAGAAGTTAATGGAGATTTAGTACCTTTTTTAGAATTAGGAGTAGGTTTTAACCCGGATCTTAGTGCTAGAGAGAATGTTTATCTTAATGGTACTATACTTGGTCTTACTAAGAAGGAGTTAGATGAATATATTGATGAGATATTTAATTTTGCAGAGCTTAGAGATTTTGCAGATATGTCCATAAAAAATTTCTCATCTGGTATGGCAGTAAGGTTAGCATTTTCAATTGCAATTAGAGTTAAGTCAGACATATTAGTATTAGACGAAGTATTGGCAGTAGGGGATGCAGATTTCCAAAGGAAGTGTTATGCATATTTTGACAAGATTAAGGGTAAGAAATCTATACTGTATGTATCTCATGCATTAGATTCAGTAGAGAAGTATTCAGACAGGGTACTATGGTTAAAGGAGGATAAGAGTTATGTAATAGGGGAACCTCAAGAAATTGTTAATG
>CAYGKF010000082.1:0-2456 GCA_964350615.1 uncultured Candidatus Saccharibacteria bacterium | reverse complement strand
AGGTTGTACATTACTAGTATCTACATCCTGAAGAACTGTTACAGACTCTAAGATTGTTTTCATTTGTGGAGTAAACTTCTCTAACTCTTCATCTGTAAGAGATATTCGAGATAATTCTGCTATGTGTTTAATATCTATCTTCATTATTTTAATACCTCCTTTAAAATATTTCTTACCTCATTGGGATCTGCAGTACCCTTAGTAGCTTGCATAACCTGACCTACAAGAAAACCTAAGGTAGCTTCCTTACCTCCCTTGTAGTCTTCTACGGCCTTAGAATTATTTTTAACAACTGTATTTACAATCTCTGAAATATTGTCAGAACTATTCTCTTGTTGTACTTTTAGATTTTCTAATTCCTTAGGAATATCTTTATTATTCTCTAAACAATCCTTTAGAACTTCCTCTGCTTTATTCTTTGTTAAAAGACCATCCTTAAAAGCAAGAATGAGTAAAGTAAGATCTTTTATGTCAATATCAAGGTCACCTATTGCAAATACAGTACCCATTAACCAGTTAGAAGCTTCTAAAGCTGCTTTCTTTTCGTTTAGATGTTTACTTAGTTCTTCTTGTAGTTTTTCAAAATACAAAGAACTCTCTCTTGTAGAAGATATTACCTGAGCAGCATATTCTGATATCTCCCACTTATCTATGTATCTTTTAATCTTTTCATCAGGTAGCTCTACAATTTCCTCAGAGATTCTGTCTATGTCATCGGTGGTTATCTTAATAACAGGAATATCTGGATCTGCCATATATCTATAGTCATCTGCAGTTTCCTTACTTCTTTGAAATTCAGTAATGTTTTTATCTGCGTTCCAACCTCTTGTTTGTTGTTTTATTTTCTTTCCCTCTTCTAATTTTTTAATTATTCTTTCTACTTCGTATTCTATGGATCTTTCTACTGCAGTTATTGATCCAATATTCTTTACTTCTACTTTAGGATTTAGTTCGTAATCTCCAATTGGTAATATCTCTCCATCTTTGTATTCCCATTTACCTTTCTCTTGTATTGAGATATTTGGTTCACACCTCATCTGTCCTTTTTCCATGTCTGCATCAGATATTTCTAAGTACCTAGCAATCTGTCTAATCTTTGTAGCAAAATCTTTAGCATCTTTAGCTGTTCTTATGCAGGGTTTGGTAACTATTTCTATGAGGGGTACTCCAGATTTGTTGTAATCTATTAAGGAATACTCTTTTCCTGTATTACTTTCTGTATGATGTGTAGATTTTGCAACATCCTCCTCTTGGTGTATTCTTTCAATTTCTACTCTTGTATCCTCTGAGAGATCTATATAACCATCTGAACATATTGGTCTTTTGTACTGACTTATTTGGTAACCCTTAGGTAGGTCAGGGTAAAAGTAATGTTTTCTGTCAAAGTGTATTTCATTATCTATGTCACACTTTGTTGCTAAGCCCATTAATATACAAAGCTCTATGGCTCGTTTATTGGGTACAGGCAAAGCACCAGGTAAACCTAAACATACAGGACATACATGAGTATTTTGTTCTTTTTGGAAGTATTCAGTAGGGCAGGAACAAAACATTTTAGATTTAGTATTAGTTTGTATGTGTATTTCTAGACCAACGATAAGGTCGTATTTACTTTCATCGTATTTGGAAGCATTATTTTTCTCTTTTGACATGATGTAATATTAGCAAGTTAGAGTAACTATATCAATTTTTTCCTATAACTATTTTTTCTCCCAGGACTTCTATTTTTTCTGCATCTTTAGTAATTACATCCCCATCTTTTAGTAGGTATAATTCTCCTAAATTCTTGGGCCATATTTTCTTAATTTCATCTTTCTTTGAATCCTCAAAGTGGGGATATATCTCAAAATCTATAAAAGATAAACCCGGCAATAAACTTGCTCCCGGTTCTGAATTGCCTATGTAATAATCAGTAACATTTATGTTCTTAGAACAAATCATACTGCCAGCACTAGATCCTACATATATAACACCTTTATCTAAAATTTCAGGTAATACTTTATCTAGACCGCTTCTTCTAATCCAGTAGAGTAGATATCCAGGTTTTCCTCCTTCGAACCACAGAATATCAGAATTTCCAAAAATTTTAATAATATCAATCTCTTCGTAATTTTCTAATTCAACTATTTCAACTTTTGCTCCTAAAGAAAGAATGTTTTTCAGAAGTTTTTTTCCCAAGCTCCATAAGAATTTCCGTTTTGAGCAGTAGGAATATATGCTATGTTTTTATTTGAGATATCATCATTTATGAATTCTTTTAGTCTTTCTAATGATTTGGGATGCATAGCTTCAGAGGCTAAGAATAATTTTTGCATAAATCCTTGAGAATAAAATTAAATTAGCCAATTATATCAATTCCTCATCCTTAGGAGTCATTTCTTTTGTTAGTACATAAAACGTACCTCTACCTCTACCTTTCTGTTTAATGTATTTTTTCTCTACCATATCCTGTAAAT
>CAYGKF010000081.1:0-2635 GCA_964350615.1 uncultured Candidatus Saccharibacteria bacterium | reverse complement strand
ATTGCTACGTCTATGAAGCCCCAGAACCCAAAAAGTACAAAACCAAAAAGAAATACTTTAATTACAGGAGACATAGGTACAAGTAAAGCTACAAGAGTTGGAACAACTACCCAAATTAATATACCTCCCATATTAGGAGTACCATTGGTTAAAGTAGAGTTCATAATTCTCATAAAGAGTGTATTATCTCCATCCGCAGCTCCAATCTTTGACTTTTTAATTCCACTTACCTGGTTAAATTTGTAAAGTATGGAAATCATAATGGGTGCAAATATTATGGAGACAAAGGTAGTTATGAAGAGTGCTTCTAAGCTAGTTTTTAGTATTTCTGCCATTTGGTACTACTACAAATTAATTTAAATTTAATACTGTGTGTTTATTATCTCAATTATTCTTCTTTATTTCCATATCATCTGCAATAGCAAGGAACATATCTCTCCAAATAGGTACGGTTGTTAAACTTGCAAATCTTTCAGTTTTTGGTTCCTCTAATTTTACTAGCATGATCATTTTAGGATTACTAGCAGGTGCAAAACCAACGACAGTGTCATTAGAAAGATTCTCGTCATATCCAGCTATTCCTTCTCTTGCAATTTGAGCAGTACCAGTTTTGGCTGCAAGGTCATATTCTAATAAGGGAGCTCCTAGTGCACTTAAAGCGTTTTCTTGAACGGCCCTAATTAAAGCGTCTCTAATAATATCTGAAGTTTCTTTTGACACAGGCCTAGAGAGTATCTGTGGTTCTATTTTTATTGTCTCTTTTTCATCACTTATTTCAGAAATAATATATGGTCTCATTCTAATACCTTCATTTGCAAAGGTGCTCAGTGCTGAAATTAACTGAAGAGCTGTAGCAGAAATTTCTCCTTGACCAAAGGATGTGGTCATAACATCTAGCTTCGTCCAGGTATCTTTTGGTTTAAGATGGCTTGTACCCTCTTCTTGTAAACCTATTCCAATAAATTCTCCAATTCCAAACTCTTTGAGAGAGGAATGAAATTCATTAAAGTCTGTATCTAAAGCAAGCAGTGCAGTACAAGGATTGTTAGAAGTTCTAAATATTCCAGATATGTCAAGAGTTCCTGCAGGAAGTCTATTCCAAGTACTTATTCTTTGTCCCTTTAGGTCTGCATATCCGGTGACTTCAAAAAGGTCCAAGTATCCTTTAGTGTCATTGCATATGTGATCTTTATCTATTGCTCCAGTCTCTAGAGCAATTCCAAGTGTTATAGGTTTTTGTACAGAGCCATATTCATAAACGTCAGAGATAGCTCTGTTTCTTAAAATCCAGGGCTCTGAAGTTCTCCAGTATTCATTTGGATCAAATGTAGGATAATTTGCCATAGCAAGTATGGCACCTGTTTGAGGATCCATTATAATTGCTGATCCACTTTTTGCTCTACTTTCTCTCACACCCTTTTCTAATTCTATTTCTACTTTGTTTTGTATGTTGGGAATTATTGTTAGCTTAAAATCTTTTCCATCTCTAGGTAGTATTGGTTCGTACTCTGCCGTTAGGATAACATTACCTGCTGAATCTTTTTCCTCATAAGAGTACCCTTGTCTACCAGTAATATCTCCATAGTAATATCCCTGTATGCCATATCGACCTACTAAATCTCCATATTTATTTCTCCCTATGAATCCAAGGATATGTGAAGCTAGTTGGTTGTTAGGATATACTCTTTTTTCTTCATTCTCAAAGTAAAGACCAAAACCTTGGGTTCCTGGTCCAAATATTTCTGCTTGTTCTAATGCCTTTTTCTTTTCAGTAGAGACTTCTTTTAAGAGAGAAGCATAAACAAAGTCATCTGTTAATTTTTCTTCTATTTGAGATCTCTCTATCCCAAGGATACTTGACACTTCACTTATGAATCTCTCTTTGTTTTCAAAAAACAAATCTCTTTCTACCTCATCTCTGCTTAATGTTGCATAAATATTCCATACAGGTTCATCTACAGCTAGTACGGTATTATCTGCAGCGGTTATTATTCCTCTTGGTGCAACTTGTATCCTATTAGTTTGGTACTGGTCTTGTGCCATACTCTGGAATTTTTCTGCAAAAAGAATTTGCCACCTAAATATTTGGAATATTAAGATAAATGCAAGGAAGGTTATGGCATAGCCTACTATAACAATATTTGATTTAGTTTCCCCTTTTTTCTTTTTTGGGGAACTACTCTTTTTATTCTGTGTAGAATACAGATGATTTAGCTTAGACATTATGGTCTTTCGGCTATAATACTTGAACCTTCTATATATATTATGCTTTTTTCAGAGGATGAGGAAATATTTAATTTCTCATTTGCTAGCTGTTTAATAACCATTATTGAGTTTGTTTTTGCAATTTGTTCTTCCATTGAGCGATTTTCCTCTATAAGGTAGTTTTTCTCGCTGTTTAATCTCTGAAGTTCTATCCCAAGAGGACTTAGTATGGAGTTAATGACAAGCTGTGAGAGTGTAAATACTAATAGAGTAAATAGAAATACCGTGAGTGGTACATTGTATTTTTTTAGGTTGTCTCTGTTCTTTTTCATGCTGTAGCTTTACAAATTTAGGTATTTATATTTTTTACTTAAATTTTCTTAATTAAAATTCTTAACTTAGCGGAAGCGGATCTAGGGTTGTGCTTTTT
>CAYGKF010000080.1:0-2683 GCA_964350615.1 uncultured Candidatus Saccharibacteria bacterium | reverse complement strand
AATGGCGGGACATACACGTCTGGAACCTAAAATGAGACAAAAGAGACAGTATAAAAAGGGAGGAAAGTGTCATTTTTTCTTATACTTTGCAGAACCGTGGCCTTGGTGTTGGGAGCGTTTTTCGTCAGTTTTCTTAATTATCAACTTTGTTTTCCCAAATTTAATTAGTTCATGATATTTATCATTGTCATGATCAATAATTCTATGTAGTGAATTCCACTTCTTATTTTCCCTGTGATAATCATCCCCAATTGTTTCTTCATAAGTAACCTTGTTTTTACCGTTTACTTTTTTTCGAGCTTTGAGTTTAGACTTGCTGTGTAGTGTGAACTTATCTTTTAGGTGAATCTTTGTATCTTTAAATTTACTACCACAGTGTATACACTTTTTCTCTAAACTGCTTGTTTTCTTCCCACAATTTTGGCAGAAAGTTTCTACGGTATAATCATCATTGTAATTAAAGGTTATAGATGAGTACTTATTTCCGGGAACCTGTTCTTTAGAATTCGGTTTAAATAGCCAACAAGCTAGTTCCGAGTATTGTTCGTGGTTATCATTGCAATTAATTACTACGGAGGTTCTTTTCTGTTCTCCAAAAACGCTAAAAGGATCAATTGTTGAGTCTTTGCGAAAACATGTCCAGTAGACAGCAAAATTTTCGTTTATAAAGCCATCTGCATATGTCGCTCTACAGTGAAACTTGTTTTCTCCGATGTCTAGTTTGTAAGGAGAGATATAATTCCCCTTATTATCTAAAAGCTCTAATTTCGTTATAGAGAAATCTGTTCTGATAAGTTTTTTTTCTCTAATTATCCTAAGTATAGAAACAGGTACACTTATTGCTATACAACAGGTAGCTAAGTATTTTAGCCATAATATATCAATGTCGAAATAGAATGTAACGATAAGGAATAAAACACTAATTATGGGACCTCCGAGGATATCAAACCAATACCACAGAAATTTTAGGATTGTTCTTTGTAGTATTTTAATCTTCAAGTTCTGATTTTTAAGAAATTAGCTAACTTTTCATTTGTATTAAAGAGGTTAGAAGGTTCTAGCTCTAGAATCCGGCATATTAAACACTCTGTAGATCTTATAAATAGATCCATCTCCTTGTAATCTACATTTTCAGGTTTCTGTCCATAATGGATAAGCTTGTTTCGTGCCTTAGCAATCCTGTTTATTTCTTTTCGTGATTTCGAATTTAAAGTTATGTCAAAATATGTAGTAAGAAGATAGGATATCTTGACTTTGCCCGCAACTTTCTCTAACTGGTTGTCAGTAAAATCTTCTCTCCTTAAGACTGCGAAAAGGTGTTCCCATAGAATCCAACATAAAAGGAACTGTGTTTCTAAATCCATTCTGGAAATTGCCTGCCTAAACAGTAATAAAAAATATCCATTCGCATATTTCTTGCGCCACTTCCTGCTCCGTATTAGTTTTATTACCTTGTTAATACCTTTCTGAAAGCCAACATCTCGATGGTTTACAAAGTAGTATTCATCTTCATCTTTTTCTTCTGCAGTTAATTTCATTAAAGTATACTCGTTAAAGTACTCTTCTTCGTAAGGAATAGAACATCGAAGTATTCCACCATAGTGGAAGATTCTGTGATCACTTATTAATGTAGGATTTGTTAAGTATAAATCCTTTTTTAAAGCAAAAACGTGACGACCAGTGAAGATAGAAAGTATTAGGCAAATATCCGTGAGCTTTGTTGCATCCTCTTCTCTCCATGGGAGTGCTTTCCTTGTTCCAACTTCTAATACGCTTGCTGTTGCTTGGTGTGAGCCTGTTTGAATTTGGGTTGTGAATTCTGGACCCGAAGAATTTACAAGCCACATCATTTTGGAATAATTCTCTGTGTATTCTGATAGTCTTTTAAAAATATATCCACCAAGATTCATTTCTTGTACATTGTCTGGGAATACTAGATTGTAAACTATATACTCGTTCTCCATTTTATCTATGTAAATTAAAGTATCGATCCCTTTTTGTCTACCATAATAGGATTAGTCCTATTCTTCTTCTTCCACTTAACTGTTTTTAGAAACTCTTTATTCTCACTAACTAAATATACTTTAAAGTAACTCTCTCCTTCCTCATTCTTCAGTTCCCTTACTTTTAACTTTCCTTCTCTAACTAGTTTCTTTGCTGTTGAGTGATGTATACCAAAATCACTCTTTAACTGCCAATTCTTAAACCATAGGTCTTCATCCTTACATATCTCTCCAGGTATAACACCATTATCTATATTTCTCTGACAATCCATACACTTCAAACCATATTTGTCATACCAAGTATCTTTACCCTCTATGTGTCTATAGCAGATTCTACAGTGGTATTGTCCATCTCTGTCTTCTAAATGATATCCATTGGGGAATTCTTCTAACTTTTTCTCCTTCTTCTTTTCTTCTCTGTACATATCAATAATGATTGTACAGAATTGTGTCAATCTCTCTACAGCATCTCTCACTTCTTCATCAGACCACTTCTTTTTAGAGTCTCTTTCGAGTATCTCTTTATACTTTTGTAATGATTGGTCTGTTATTGCCATCCTAGTACCATAAATAATATACTTAGGCAGTAGTATATTATAGTTTAAATTAAGACATTTGATAATGCTTTGTATGGGTTGCATACATATGGCACTCTGGATTAAATTTTAACACATAATTAA
>CAYGKF010000079.1:0-2736 GCA_964350615.1 uncultured Candidatus Saccharibacteria bacterium | reverse complement strand
ATAACTATATCTGGGTCCTGTCTAAGTACAGACCTTAAACCATTAGCAAAAGTTAGACCAACATCAGGGTTAATCTGAATTTGAGTAACTCCTGGGATTCTTATTTCAACTGGGTTTTCTAAAGATATGATATTTACCTTAGGGTCATTAACCTTAATTAAAGAACATGCTAAAGTTCGAGTTTTACCACTTCCAGTAGGTCCTGTTACCAGTACAATACCGTTGGTAACACTCAATGCCTCAATCAAAACCTTATATGCATTACCCCTTAAACCTGTCGTTTCCAATTGAATATCTGTAGCCTCAGATTCCAACAACCTCATTACAACCTTCTCTCCATATATCGTAGGCATTACAGATACACGAAGGTCTATCTTGGTATCTCCAATTTTTATAGGAAACCTACCATCCTGAGGCAATCTTCTTTCATCAATTTTTAAGTTTGACAATATCTTAATTCTAGATACGAAGGCTGGCCCTAAATTCTTTGGCAAAGTCAACCTCTCAGTCATTACACCATGGATCCTAAATCTTACCCTTATTTTATTCTCCATAGGCTCTATATGTATATCTGAAGAGTTAGAAGTAACAGCATATTGCAACATAGAGTTAACTATTCTTGCTACAGGAGCTGAAGAAAGGTCTGTACTAGAAAAAAAGTTTGGATCTTCATTAATCTCAGTGACAGGAACATCAACATGCTCTAAGGCTTCTGTAACCTCAGAACTCATCATATCTCCAACCCTTCTTTTAAGGACAGAATCGACACCTTCCTTAGTAGCTATATATACTTGAAGTTTTGTCCCAGGAGGATATTTTCTTTGAAGAGCCTGAGTAGCTTGCACATCGAAGGGATCCTCCATACCAATTTTTACAAAATCTTTTCCTCTTTCAAATGGCACTGCCCTATGCTTATCTAAATCATCTATATTTACTTCAGCAATAATACCCTCGCTAATAGATATAGCTTTAAGATCTACAAAAGGAATACCAAATATCTCAGATTTCCCTTTAGCTATTTCATCTTCATTCACTATCCCCATTTCATTAATAATAGCTTCCTCTGTCTTTTGAGTACGACTTCTTTCTACTAGTATTTTTCTAGCACTATCATCATCTATCAAACCTTTACTTTGAAGGTGTTTTAGCAGTGACGTTCCTGCAGCCATTGGGCAGATTTTCTAATATTTTATTCTCCTTTTAGTTTATTCTAAACCTTAACAAGAGTCAACAAAGACAGGGGTCAGGCCTTTGAATATGATACAATCTAACATGACATATATTATTGTAAACAAATCAAAAAATTCTCAAAAGGAACAACTTCGTATACTACTAAAAAGAATTTTTAAGAAAACTCTTACTGAATCTCCCGACATACACGTACTAAATCCTAAGGATCAAAATAGCCTAGGGATAGAAGAAATAAAAGAGTTTCAAAAAACAATGAGATACAAACCCTTCCAAGAAGAAAAACAGGTTGGAATAATACTTGAAGCAGAAAAATTAACAGCACAAGCACAAAATGCACTACTCAAGACTTTGGAAGAAAGGTCAGAGACTTCAATATATATCCTCTGTGTAGATAATGAAAGAAATTTACTACCTACAATTAAGTCTAGAGGAATTGTCATATATTCACCTTCCCAAATAGATACACCCTCAGAAGAGGAGGGAGAGTTAAAGGATTTTTTAAAAATGAATCTACTAGACCAATTTAATACCATAGAAGAATATGCAAAAGAGAAGGATTCCTCATTAACACTCATTAATACCTTAGAGAGGGTGTTTCGGGAACGACTTGAATTAGATATTAAAAATGGTAACATTGATAGTTCCCAAAAGAACCTGAGTTTTCTAAAAACAGTACAAAAAAGCAGAGAAAAAATATCTGCAAACTGTAACCGGAGACTCACTTTGGAAGCCCTGGTTGTACAGCTTAACACTTAACATTCAGGCAAAAAACATGTAAAATGTATAGTTCTAGAACAAGAAATTTAAATTACACAATCTAGGTAGAATATGGCCGAAAAATCCCAATACAAAGTATCTGACATTCAGGTTTTAAAAGGACTAGAAGCAGTAAGAAAGAGACCTGCCATGTATATCGGTTCTACCGGTAAGGATGGTTTACATCAAATATTTACTGAAATATTGGACAACTCCGTAGATGAAGCTATTGCTGAATATTGTGATCATATTTGGGTAATCCTTAATAAGGATGGTTCCCTAACTGTCAGAGACAATGGTCGAGGTATTCCAGTAGATAAGCACCCAGAGACAAAAGTTTCTACATTAGAGACAGTAATGACAAATCTTCATGCAGGGGGTAAGTTTGAAAAGGGTGCGTACAAAGTGTCTGGTGGTTTACATGGAGTAGGTATGAAGTGTACCAATGCCCTTTCTGAATGGATGCAAACCACAGTATATTTTGAAGGTGGGATATATACTCAAAGATATGAAAGAGGTATACCTGTAGAGCCTGTAAAGAGAATAGGGGATAGCAATGAGACAGGAACTGAACATACATTCCTTCCTGATTCTACGATATTTTCAACAATAGCTTTCGATTTTAACGCCATAGTAAAAAAGTGTAGACAACATGCATATTTGACTGCTGGTCTTAGAATATCCGTAATAGATCAAAAGCAGGAGAAAGAAAGACAGTATGATTTGTATTTTGAAGACGGTATTAAATCTTATGTACAATTCTTAAACCTAGACAGTAAAACCATTGGG
>CAYGKF010000078.1:0-2737 GCA_964350615.1 uncultured Candidatus Saccharibacteria bacterium | reverse complement strand
GTTCTTCAGGATGTAGATACTAGTAATGTACAACCTATGAAAAAGAGGATCTCCTTTAAGGACTTAAGGGAGGATATTGCAAAAGAGACACTAAAAAAGGAGGATGTTCTTAAGAATGCTCCACATAGTGAGAATGGGTACATAAAAGTATACGGAAAATTGTTTGGGAGTATAGAAGAAAGCTAATAATTTGTTATAATAAAATCAATGAAAAGCCCCATAAAGATTTTATTAATCTTCTTCGCAATAACTCAACTAGCAATAGTCCTTTACTTCTCTCTTCCCTCCATACCAAGAAGGATCCGAAATCAAGAGCAAGGTAATATGTATACATTCCAACACATGGCTTTCAATTTAACCTCCTCAGAATACATAGAGGACGAGAAGGCCTCTGTATTAGCGAACCTTGAATTAGGAATAGAAGAAGGCGATCTTTTAACACTGAAAGATTCGAAAGAAGAGATAGTCTTTTCTATTATCGCTGGTACAAATAATAAAGAACTTTTTGATAATCTTTATAATAATCTAGTTAATCCATTCAATCGTCATTTCTACAAAGAGGATAACTTAAATAGTAAGCATAATCTTGAAACATATCAAGGCTCTATAGAATCTATTCCTAAGGATATTGAATTTAGAGTATATAAAGGACAAGGAAAAACTTTTATTTTATTAAAACACATCTTTAACGATGACTCCTTTAGTTACTCTACTGAGTTTAAGTTAGGAGGGAATTTTTATACTATCCTTATTCCTGAGAACACAGAGCCTGAGGAGATATATGAATTTATGAGAACGGTTAATATTAACCAATAATCCACTCCCCTATCAAAAAACCTCAATATTTAGTAAAATACCATATGTCTTATGCCGAAGTGGTGGAATTGGCAGACACGCATGCCTTAGGAGCATGTGGGGGAATACCCCATGGAGGTTCGAGTCCTCTCTTCGGCATATATATATTTAATACCTACAACATGTTTAAAAAGATAATAAAACCATTTCAAGAAGTGCTATTAGAAAAAAGACTCTGTGCAGGTTGTACATATCCTTTAGATAAAGCAAATAAATTAGGTAATTTATCTGAAAAAAGAGTAATGGTACAATGTAAATGTAAAAGAAGATATGTGTTTAGTAAAGAAATGAATGAATACAAACGAGCTACATTTGCAGAAGAACAGCAATTACTAAAAGATCTTAACAAGAAAGAATCTCTTTAACTTCACAAAAAGGTTTAATTATAGTAAAATCTTTTCGATGTGCCGCTATCGTCTAGTGGTTTAGGACAACAGGTTTTCATCCTGTAAACCGGGGTTCGATTCCCCGTAGCGGTAATTAATTGCATAATTCCTTCTTTTCCATTACTATTATTAAAGACTTTGCAAAATAATTTAGTATAATAGAAACATTATGTATGAAGCAGAAGAAAAAATAGAAACATCTACACAGAAAATATCATCAATATTCTCCTCTATTGGTAAATTCATAATATCCTTCTTAGAAACAGTAGTTGTGGCATTAGTAATCTCCATAGTCTTGTACATATTTGTAATGACCCCACATGAGGTCATAGGAAACTCTATGCACCCTACATACAAAAATGGAGAATACTTAATGGCAAATAAAATTACATACAGAATTAGAGAACCACAAAGAGGAGATGTTGTAATATTTAAATATTCAGAAACACAAGACTTCATTAAGAGAATAATTGCACTCCCTGGAGATACTGTTATGCTAAAAGATGGTCAACTTTACATAAACGGAACACTCTTAGACGAATCTAATTACCTAAATGATACTGTATATACCAATGGTGGAGATTTTCTAAAAGAGGGAGAATCCAAAACTGTTCCTGAAGGAGAATATTTTGTATGTGGAGATAATAGGCCCCACAGCTCAGACTCTCGTGTATTTGGCTCTATAGAAGAAAAAGATATAAAGGGTAAAGCTTGGGTTGTATACTTCCCTTTTCCTGAATTTAGAGTCGTTCAACACGAAGATTACCCTGGAATATAGAAATCATTTGTGAAACATGATAAAGTAAAAATATGAAGACATTTGTCATTGCAAACCAAAAAGGAGGTGTAGGAAAAACAACTACTGCTATGAACCTTAGTGCTAGTTTAGCTAAGAAGAAAAAAAAGGTTTTAGTCGTAGATATGGATCCACAATCAAACCTCTCTTCAGGACTAGGATTCACACAACAGTTTGACAAAAAGAGTTGGAATTCTTCTGATGAAGCACCCTACAAAAGTGTTTACGATGTTCTTGTTGAAGGTGAATCCATATCTTCTGTGTTTGTATCTACCTCAACAGACAATCTCTTTTTAGTACCCTCTCATCTTTCTTTGGCTGGAGCTGAAATAGAAATGGTAAATATGTTAACAAGAGAATCCCTACTTAAAAAGGCTTTCTCTAAAATGAACGAGGACTTTGACTACATTATTATTGACTGCCCTCCCTCTTTAGGTTTACTTACCATTAATGCCTTATGTGCATCTGACTATCTTTTAATTCCAATCCAGTGTGAATATTTTGCCCTAGAGGGTCTAGGACAATTAATAGAAACTACTAAATTAATTAAAGGGATTAATCCTAAATTAGTAATTGGGGGAGTAATTCTTACGATGTATGACAGTAGAACAAAATTATCTGAGAATGTAGTAAGTGATGTGCAAGAATTTTTCAAAGATACTGCTTTTAATACCATTGTTCCTAGAAACGTAAGACTCTC
>CAYGKF010000077.1:0-2738 GCA_964350615.1 uncultured Candidatus Saccharibacteria bacterium | reverse complement strand
CTGATGCATACGATTGTAAGCACAACCTCCTGAGCCACAGCCTTGGTTTGTCCAAGAAGTACAGGAACAGGGAGGAGGAGCAGACGCACAACCACTTCCTAGAGCATTACATAAAGAAGTACAATTGGAATAGGCAGTACTTCCCCTCCAACAAGGATCACTTGATGTTCCACAATTACAACGCAGTATTCGACAACATTTCCACCCACTAGAGGTGAATGTCCCTGCACAATTATTAGTACATAAAATAGGATCTGCTGCAGATGAACAAGAATACCCAGAAGCAGGACAGTCCATACAATTACCCCACTGGTTATCTACACACCGAACACATTCTCGATAAGCACAATTTCCCAAGACAATCTTCCTACCCCCCATTAGAAAAATAGTAAAAACTAAAATCGTTCCAATTAATATTTTAAAAAAAATCTTACTCACTTGCTGTATTGTAAAAGATTAGAAATGGGGTATTTATTTCGCACTGTTGAATATTTAAATATGTACGAAGTTAATCTTGACACTTCTGTAACAAAAAAGTCCATATCTTCTAAGTATCCTCTACAAAGATAATTCTGTATTAAGGCTCCCGGGACAGGAAAATACCTTACAATAATATCTACTTCCTCCAACATCCCTCCAAAATTACCCATCAAGTTCTCTTGATGTAAATCAAATATTTTGGAATAAAGCTCCTCTTCTTCCTCGTATAAGCCCTCAGATTGCTGGACCTTATAAATATCAACAAGAAGTGGAAGAATAGACTGATCTATATCACCACCTAGTGCCCTCCCTGTAACTCGATAAAGATAATCTTGATAGATATACTCTACACCCCCTGTACTCAAACTGACAATTCTGGTAGCCAAAGGTAGATCAAACTCCTTTAGTTTCTCGATATCATCTATACTAACAGGCTTAAAAGGAACATATCCTTTCTCGAAAAAGTTTTCAAAGAATAGATTCATATCTTTTAAAATTTCTTCAACTTCATCTTCCCTATTAGCATCTGAATAATAATCTATTAAAGACACCTTAACACTCAAATAATCATACATATCTATATATACTTCATTTCTTTCTTCATCAGAGTCCAAAATAAAATCCTCCTCAACAAACTGCTCCAAGATAGATACAAGCGACTCCTCTTTCTCCTCTCGTAAAATCCCTACGGTATCATTATTAAAATCTATTGATAAGATCTGAACAGAATCTGCGATTTCCTTCCAGTCGAAATTAACAGAAAAGCCGTACCCCTCAAAATCTACCCCTACATTCTCAAAGAGAACCTCTTCTTTATTAAAACATTCCATTAAGGGAACTCTTTCAACGTCAGATCCGAGATAACATAGAATCTTGATTTCATTTCTATTGTCAGACAGATCATACTGGGAGAAATTATCAAACTCATTCTTAGAGTATCGGTTAAACACTCCAGTACGTAATGAAGGAATTAAAAAGTAAAGCTCGTTTAAGGAAAAAACTAATATCGCTAAAGATATTAAAGAGATTACTAAGAGGACAGTTTTTTTATTATTCATAAAATTCTTTTTAAAGGATTTTCTTACACCTCATTGTATACCATTAAAAAGAGAAGTTCAACAACAAACAGGGGAAAACGGAGGATGTCTATAGAGTAGTTGCAAAATTGCAACATACAAATATAAAGACATCCTCCTCCTAACAAAGGGAGAGAATTTAATAGATTTCACAATCCTGGCCTAACTCCGCACACAAAGAATCACAATCTGCATAGGCAGGACTTTCTTTCCAACATGGAGAGGTTTCTGAACCACAATTACAACTCAAAATCCTACAACACCAACCGTTATACCATGTACAATTATTTGCACAGACGATTTTTTGTCCACCCTCTGGAACTGGCTCATCCCAAAAAGCATCGTCATGATATGGTATACACTGTGTAAAAGGACATGGTGGATACTCATCCTCCCAATCGCTATCATTACAATAGTTATTATCCTCTTCTGCGATAACAACTCCTGCATCAAACCTAGATGCACCAACAGTAATAGAAAGCAACATTGAAAAAACAACCAAGAACAAAACAGTCAGAATTTTTCGGAAAATATGTTTAAACATAGAACACTTCCTTTCCTCTACTCCCTTTGTTAAAGAACATCACTTTAATAAAAGCGACACGTCAAAATAATCTCTATTAATAATTAAGCCGTCTCGCTTCTATAAATTAATTAATCAAATAATTCTCTTTTTTATAATGACTTATGGATGAAAATTTATTATTGCAATATGGTATATTATACCACCCCAAAGACCCCTTTTGCAATACTATAAAGTTTAAGCCCCCTGCTGAAAAGAGGATACATGCAAAAACTTGCTGGGAAAATTTCCTAACGACAGAATAAAGGAGAAGCTCTTTAGTACAAGAGAACACAACCGCGTTTGTGCACTTTGTTAACATATAAATATCATATTATCACATTTCCATATCATTTCAAGAGTATGTATGGGTTGCATACATATGCATCTATACAATAACCCTATGAATTATTGACAAAATATTCCTGTTACTCATACCCCCCATACATCCCCTCCCTATCCAACCTATAAACCTCATCACAAACCTCTTTTAAAAACTTTCTGTCATGAGATATACTAATAATACAACCATTAAAATCCTTTAAAACTTCCCTAATAACAGGATTAGATAATGCACTTAAATTCCTAGTAGGTTCATCCAAAAGTAAAACATTCTTTCT
>CAYGKF010000076.1:0-2793 GCA_964350615.1 uncultured Candidatus Saccharibacteria bacterium | reverse complement strand
TGTTAAGATAGCTTTTCATACAAGATTGGCAAATAGTGGGATGTATGACACAGAGTGGACGTATGATATCTCAACAAACAGTTATTACAGAAAAATAGGAGGGAGAGCAGATATGGATGCGGAGACAAACACACAAATCTCTGCCAAGACAGTAATATTACAAGAAGTAAAAGCCGTCCCCTCTGGAGATGATAAAGGAAGATTAATAACAACAACTATTGATGAAAGAGACGCCGTAATATTGCAAGATGGAAAAGTAATAAATGGAAAATGGAAAAAGGACTCAAGAACCGATAGAACAAAATATTATGATAGTTCAGGAAATGCTATTAAATTCAATAGAGGCAGAATATGGATATCAATGATTCCACATTCTGACGGGAAATTTGATATAATTGAACAATAATATTAAGCAGGTTGGGGAACTATGCTAAAAAAACTATTCATTTCAAAAGTAAGGGTAAGTATTCTTAAAACATACCTACTAGACTTAAAGACTTCCTTCCACATAAGGGAGTTAGTTAGAGAGTTAGACGAAGAGATTAATGCTGTAAGAAGAGAATTAATTAATCTCGAAGCAGCTGGAATCTTAAAATCTAAAAAAGATGGTAATAAGTTGGTTTATACAATCAATCCTAAATGCCCAGTGTTATATGAATTAAGAGCATTGTTTTTTAAACAATCCCCTATAGGTCAAGCAATAACTCAGTTAACAGAAGATGTTGAGGGAATACAGGTAGTCATCTTAACTGAAAGCCACATTAAACAAAACTACGATAATAAAACAGATGTAGACTTTCTTTTCATTGGGAACATGAGAATCAGAGATCTTTCTGCCAAAGTAAGCGAAATTGAAAAAGAATTGGAAAGAGATCTAAGATTTAGTGCCATAAAGAAAGAAGATTACAACTTTGCTAGAAAAAAGAAAGAACCCTTCTTGATGAATATTATAGAAAAGGATAAGATAATTATGTTTGGACAATTATCTGACCTTCTATAAAGGATGAAGTTAAAAATAAATTTCAATATAAAACCTATTCTCAATTATCTAGCAATCATACTTACTACTGCAATTGCCATTACAACAGTATTAATTGCATTACCCTTAACAGAACAAATTTCAGAAAGAACTTCCTTTGACCTTTTTACTAAAGATAATTACTACTGGTCTTCAGAATACTTCCTCACATTACAAACCCCTGAAGAAAAAGCCGTAGAGCAAACACGAGATATTCTTTTTAAAAGACTAGACGGATTTGAAGTAGAAAAGATATCTGTTAGAGATTTAGGGCAAGATGAAACGGGAAATAGTACTATTAAGGTTGTAGTAAATACTACTAAAGATCCTGAACTAGTAAAAGAGTTAATAGTAAACAGATTTGATGTACAAATAGTTACTAAGAAAGAGGAAGTCGATTTCTTTAGTGGAGAGGATGAGTATGCATATCTCTTTGCTGAAAACTATAATCCCACAGAGTGGAATAGAAGTGATTTCAGGAATATACATATTACTCAATTAAGAACTGCAAATAATGAATCTTCCTACTTCGCAATATTTAAACCATGGCCTAATAAGCAAGAATCATTTTTAAATTTTTTGAACTCACACAGAGGAGAATATCTAGGAGTTAGTATCGATGGTTTTGTAACTCCCTACCTTGTACCATTTGAAGAACAAAATGTTTTTGCAGTACCTGTAACCCAAGAGGAAGAAGAACAGATTAAAGCACTTAGTATACTTTACAATTCTGGTGTAATACCTGTTAATATCTCCCTTGAATCAGAAAATGAACTAACTCCACAAATTGTTAGATTGGATCATATAAGAGTAGGTATTGGATTAATAATATCTTTTGTCCTACTATATACGTACATGGTGCTATTTAAAAAAGCAGATATAGATATTCTTAAAAAATCATTCCTAGCAACTGTAATAACTCTCAGTATTTATTTAACAATTCTCAAACTATTTGCAATACCCATTGACACATTCCTTCTTCCAATAATTGGTATCCTTATTGCATTACTAATTAAGGTTATAAGTACAAATAAAGATTCTGTTGTATACATTGAAATTGGCTTAATCTCAGTACTAATGCTAGTAATGCTCCTAACGTATGGATACATGAATATCCTTGCTACACACTTAATAGCATTAATTATCTTGGGTAAAGCGTGTTTAATCGTATCTGGTTGGTATTTAGATAAAATTGAAAGAATATAGTATGGAAATATTTTTAAACCTTTACAACAATTGGACTAACATAGAAAAAATGTCTATGTTTTCTCTCTTTGCAATATTAATGATCCTCATACCCCTTGCGGTTAAAATTGTTACTAAAAATGACAAGCTGTTTTACTTCACAATTGCATCCCTACTCTCTAGTGCCCTACTCACCCTTTTTGCCATAATCTTCCTTAACCTAATATTTGGACTCACAATCACATATATCTTTCTTTTAGCCTCAGTAATTATTCTTTTCATAAATATACTTAACATTGGAACTTGCGTTGGTTATTACGAAGAAAACAAAAACAGCAAAACTTTTAGCTACAATATGCTCAAAAAAGAATATATCCATGATTCCATATACCTCACCATTTTTATCCTACTTCTCTTCTCTGCTTTTTCAGTATTTATTTTCTCAACCTTCCTTGCTCTTATACTCCTCACTGCAGTAGTCTCTGTTGGCATGGTTTGGTTAAACTATGCTCTCTTGTATTACATTGTTAAGTAATTGACATTTAAATGATTTCCTACTCCAAAGACATAATCGTAATAGCTGGACCCAC
>CAYGKF010000075.1:0-2809 GCA_964350615.1 uncultured Candidatus Saccharibacteria bacterium | reverse complement strand
TTTATACTGTCTCTTTTGTCTCATTTTAGGTTCCAGACGTGTATGTCCCGCCATTATTGAGTTGTTCCAACAAGACCCGTCCACTATACTCAAAGATCCTTTTGTTGCTTGATACGTTTACCCCCAAAAGCAGAAGTTCTCAAAAGTAAGGCCTGGTGGATGAAAATAGCTAAAAAAGTGATGCTTTTTAAGTTCCTCGGTTCGAAGGTGAAAGCCCTTAATAGTACTATTAAATATCTCCCCCTATTCTTTTACTGTATAATTACCGTAATGAAAAACCCACAATTATCTACTTTAAATCATCAATACAAAAATAAAAAGGATACTCTTACTCCATTTGAAATATATCTAAAATATTCAAATGAAAAGGAAATTTCCATTAAGCAACTTCACAAAATACTCTGTAGTTTAAAAAATAATTCTATAAAAATCCTAGATGTAGGTTCTGGAGATGGGTCGTATCTAATTGAGTCACTTCCTGAAAATAGTAATTTTCATGTACTGTCCATAGAACCGTCGAAGAGTCTTTATAAAAAATTACAGAAGAATACAAAAAATTTTAGTAATTTTAAAACTGCTAATCAGACCTTTGAAGAATTCTATAAACACAATGATGAGAAATTTGATATTGTACTAGCATCTCACCTATATCACTTTACCCAAGAAGAATATCCAATATTCATCTCTAAACTAATTTCACTACTTAGTAATAAAGGGACACTTATATGGATAGAAAGAGGTATAGATGAGATAACAGAATTTAAAAAGAAATTTAAAACCAAGTTACTACCCGAAAGATACCCATTAGATTGGGAACCAAGAAATTATAAAGAGGCTTTAGGTATATTAAAGAAGAAACCAGGTCAAACTAAATTAACACTTAACAGATCAGAGTTAAAATTACCTTCTAACGACTACCTTGATGAAATAATAGCAATTATAGAGTTCTATTTAAATATAGATTGGATTTCTATACCCAATGCTACTCAGAATGAGATATTGGACTATATTCTTAGTAAAAAGATACTACAACAAGAGGAGGGAGTCTTAATTTATCAAAAGCAATAACGTATCTTACCCTTTTTAATACTGTCTCTTTTGTCTCATTTTAGGTTCCAGACGTGTATGTCCCACCAAACCCCTTAGACCCGTGCACTACCCCTTAAAAAGGTTGTTAAAACCCTGTTTTAACACAATAAAGCCGATATTGTAATTTTTTTCTTCCGTTACATTCTCGTTTACCCTACTATATCTTTTGTGGATAATTATATATTGACAAATACCTTGTCAAATAACTTTACAATTAATCAAGCTCTATCTGTTTTAGATAATCTCTAAATAGTTTAATCTTTTCTCCCTCTTCTACATTTATTAAAAATGGTTGTACATCTTTAACCATAGAGTTTAAATCAACATCCTTTATTCCCTCTAAAATCTTTTTTCTAGCTTGCTCCCAGTTAGAAGTCTCAAATTTCAAATTCAGAAATTCGATATCTGGCTTAGTATTCTGTAGTAGGAAAATAATATCATAGTAATCTCTTCCTTTTGCTCTACTTCGTTGTGTAATAGTCCACAACTTTTGAGAAAGAATAATAGACTTAGGAGTTACCCTTATCTGCTTAAACACATTAAACTTGTTTAAAAGATACAGTTCTGATTCATATCCCTGATCGAATGTATCTATCTGTATATCAATCTTTTCTGTTTTAATATCGCTTAATTCATTTTCAAACAGTATATTAGAAAACTTAATATGACAATGAATAGCCTTCTTTTCTGTTACCTTTATTTCTACTTCAAATCCCTGTCTTCGGAGTTCTAACTCAATCTTGTTAGCAAGAGATGAAAATTCTTTCGAAGAAAGTTCTTTGTTATTAAAATCTAAATCTTCAGAAAATCTCTTAATACCATGAACTACTCTTAGACAAGTTCCTCCTAGGAAAGATAGCTTAGTAGAAACATTAGATGTGAATATTATTTCTAATATTAGGAATTGTAAATACTCTCTAAGTAAACCTCTTTCAAACTTATGAATATCACTTGGATACTGTTTCTTTATTTCTTCTATACTAAGCATTGAGATATTCTAGTAATAAATTATATCTATTATTTAATTCTAGGTTACCAAATTGATTAAGGTATGTATTAATTTTTTCTTGATCGATCCTGCTCTTTATCATTTCTCTGTTAAACCTCAATCCCTTAAAATCTTCTATATCTGAAATTTCAGAATGCAGATAAAGATAGTCTAAAATTGCCTTTTCAGGAGTAGCTAATGAAAAGGGTCTCCCATTGTTTTCTATAATTTCATATCCAAAGTATAGGTCATTCTTAATACTTTGATATGAAAATACTCCAAACTGAGAATCAAAAAGAGTAGTCTTTCTTGTAGATATAGAGGTTATTTGTATAGTAGTTTCTGGTATAAAACCATAGTGGCTCAGAGCACTTTCAAGTGATATGTATGATGGAGAATATATCTTATTTGCAATAAAAAAATAGTCGTAACCTTCTGGATTAAAACTAGAGTCTGCATACCAGAATCTTCTAATTCTTTTTATCCAACCATTATTTAACCAATCGTTTAGTGTTGGTTCTCTAAATTCAGGGTCGAGTATTCTAATATCATTTAGTGTAAATACTCCTAATTCTCTTAAATTGTTTTGTATATCTATGTACTTCATTTCTGTAGCATACGCTTTTGCGTATGTTATGGAAATAGAATATCATATACTTATTAGTTGTGCAAGTGTTTGTATGGGTCACATACATATGGGACAAATTGGGAATCTTTAAAACAAAATTAATT
>CAYGKF010000074.1:0-2866 GCA_964350615.1 uncultured Candidatus Saccharibacteria bacterium | reverse complement strand
TGGTTAAAGGAGGATAAGAGTTATGTAATAGGGGAACCTCAAGAAATTGTTAATGGGTATAAAAATGCAGAATAGAAACAGTTTAATTTCAAGAGTAAAAGATAGGATACCTCTCTACAAAGAGGATTTTAACAAGGACATTAAAAGGCATGGTTTTTTAAAGGCCATGTTTCTTTTTCTTAAAAGAATATATTCTTTCTTTAGAAATAGAATAAATCCCTCAGCGGTTAGAGATTTTCAATATAACAAATGGATGCAGAATATAGAAAGTAAATATCTGAATAAAGAATCAATGATTAGAGATTTAAAAGATATTAGAGGGGATATTAAATTCAGTATAGTTTTACCAGTATGGAATGTTAAGGAAGAATTTCTTAGAAATGCACTAGATTCAATAACCAACCAATTATATAAGAATTGGGAGATATGTATCTCTGATGGTTCAAGTAAAAATATTAAGGAAACAGAAAAATTTCTTAAGAGTTTTCAAGAGGAGTATACAGAGAAGGTTAAACTTTCTTTTCTTTCTAAGGAATTAAGAAAGGAAATAAATATTGTAAAGAATAGTAATAATGCAATTAGTGTGGCTACAGGAGATTATATTGTATTTATGGATTGTGACGATACCCTGTCTAAGAATTCTTTGCTTGAATTAGCTAAGGGTGTGGAGAAAAATCCGAACACAGAATTTTTATACAGTGATTTTGACAAAATAAATGATAGAGGTAATAGATTTGCTCCTTCTTTTTGGCCAGATTTTTCTCCACATCTTCTTACATCTCAGATGTATACAGCTCATGTTACTTGTTATAGGAGAGATATTATTCAACAGTTAGGAGGTTTAAGAGAGGGTACAGATGGAGCTCAAGACTGGGATTTAGTTCTTAGGTATATGACATTAAAGAATAATAAAGATTTTGAAAATGTAATACATATTCCTAAGATTCTTTACCATTGGAGAATAACAGAGGGTTCTACTGCTCTTTCAGGTAGGAAGGCTAAGAGCTGGGCATATGACAACCAAAAGACGGTTTTAGAGGAGTATCTAAAGAGGAGGAATATGAAGGGTGGGGTTGTTGAAGGTTTGTATGAGGGTTCATGGAGGGTTAGGTATGAGTTAGTGAATAATCCTAAAGTGTCTATTGTTATACCTTTTAAGGATAAGGTTGAATTATTAAAGAAAGCTATTCTAAGTATTTTAGAAAAAACAAAGTATGATAATTATGAAATAGTACTTGTAGATAATCAGTCTAAAGAGGAGAAAATATTTGGGTATTTAGACGAGATAACTAAGGACGAGAGGATAAGAGTTATTAAATATGACAGACCATATCATTTTGGGAAGTTATATAACTGGGCAGTAGAGCAAATAGATTCGGAATATATGTTGATGCTTAATAATGATATTAAGGTTGAGAGTGAAGGATGGTTAACAAGTATGTTAGAGATATGTCAGTTACCAGAGGTGGGTTTAGTAGGGAGTAGGTTATACTATCCTGATGGTAGGATACAGCATGCTGGTATTGTAGTAGGTTTGGGTAGTTGTGCAGGTCATGCATATAGAACTGTTTCGGGCCACACTCATGGTTTTGATAGTCCTGTTGTTAATATTAAAAATTATCTCTCTGTCACGTGTGCCTGTGCTATGATAAAATCGTCTCTTTTTAAAGAGATGGGAGGTTTTGATGAGAGTTTAGAACCAGTATTTCAGGATGTGGATTTGGGTATTAAACTTTATGATAGTGGTTATTACAACGTGTATACTCCATACTCTGAACTAGTACATTACGAATCTGTTTCTAGATTAAAGAAGAATCAGGTTAGTGATATTAAAGAGGATGAGAAGTGTGCTAATATTATTAAGAATAAATGGCCTAAGTTTTTCAAACAGGATCCTTTTTATAATATTAATTTATCTAAGAAGCATGAGGATTTTAGAATTAAAACTGATAATTGAAAAATTGAAGAAAACTTCTCTGTCTCTAATAGATAACAGGAAAAACTTAACAATTCTCTATTTTTCTCTTTTTGTTCTTTCGACAATTACCTTGCTATTAGGATTTGAATGGTCTGTTTACGTTATATGGTGGTTATTGGGTTTTGGTTGGAGTATGTTTTTCTTTAAAAAAAGTGTCAATCTTTTAGAGCATTTTTTACTTGGGGGAATAGTTTTTACTGTTCTCTTTTTAGTTTTCCTTTGTATATTTGCAATTGTAAATATTCCTATTAATATATTTTTCTTTTTAATATTTGTAGTTATTTCTTTTTTTGCATTTCTTAAATTTAAGGTTTTTAAAAATATAAATCTAAAGGTAAAGGATTATGATTATTTAGTATTGTTTTTATTTTTTGTAGCATTGATAGCAAAAGTATATCCATTAAGAAATTCCTATGCAGCTCCTCTTCATGATCCAATAGCTCATTCGATGATGGCTAGAAATATTGTTAATACTGGTCTGATAGAGTACTTCTATTCTCCTGGATTACACATTATTGCTGCATTTGGAGAATTATCAAAAGGATTTGACGTTGCAAAACAGGTTATGATATTAAGTGGGGTCTTTAGTGCCTATTCTGGCATAGCCGCATATGTTTTTGTAAAGAATTTCTTTAAGGACAAGGTTTGGGGATTAGTTACCGCTATTTTGTTTTCAGTTGGGTATTATCCTGCAATGTTAACTTTTAATGCAGGAAAAAACACTTTTATAATGGCTATACCAATTCTTTTCTTCGTTATGTTTGCGATAACCCAGTATATTAAGTTTAAGAATTGGAAAGTGTTAGCAATCTCTGGAGTAGCTATAGCTTCTTTGTTCTTAACTCATTATCCAATGGCAGTTATAGGGAGTGTTTTTGTAGGAGTTGT
>CAYGKF010000073.1:0-2896 GCA_964350615.1 uncultured Candidatus Saccharibacteria bacterium | reverse complement strand
AGATATATAACCGGCTCCTCGTAAAGAACCTCTACCTTCTTTCCTTCATCTAAAACAGGTTTAAGTTGACATACTAATTCATTCTCATATGGAAAATATAGCTTTTGGTTACTTACCAAGGGTTGAGCAAGATTTATCCTTCTGTAAATAAATTTGGTAGCAGCATCCCTACTAAAGCCACCAGCCTTATTTACAGCATCTATTATAATACTGTCGTTTTCTAAACAATACACACCAGGGTTCCTTAGTGCACCACTCACATCAATATACATAGTACAACCATCTTCTTGAGTTACAGTTTTGTGTTTAGGGTCCTCTTCTTTATCATTTTCGACCACTATTTCCAACTCCCTACCCTTAACATCCTGTTCTTGGCAATCTGTGGGCTTACACAATACATAGTGGTCAAAGAGTAAGCCTAAGAAGAAGGCTATTACAAAAGTTATACTGTAGTAGATTATTTGTTTCTTGATATTGCCCATTAAGAAGAATATACACTACAGTTATTAAATCTAGATTAAATCTCGATGATTTGAAATAAGGACAGGCTTACTAAGCTCATAGCGACAGAAATAATGTCAAAAGGCTTATTTAACAGGAAAAAGTAGCAAACAGACCTTCAGACAAGGTCTACGTAAAAGATTTGACCGCCTTAACAATAAAAAACTAAAACAAGAAACACTATGAGATTGGAAGGTCTGACCTACTCCTCAAATATTCACAAATGTATTCGAAGAGGTCCCCTAGCCCCCCCCTCTCGTTAATAGGTATAAATGGCCTTAATTCAGTAATAAAGTCATCTTTTGATAATGATTCTATCCTACTTAATATGTCTTCCCTACTGAACTTTAACTCATAGTAAGCAAATTTACTCTCTACTAATTTTTTCCTGTACTTAGCTCCTAGTTCTAAAAGGACCCACAAATCATATACATCCCGATATTTTTCTCTACTTAAAAAAGCCCTTATCTTCTCAGCAAAGATTTCATCCAAACTTAAACAGTTCACAAAGCTTTTAAAAATAATAGGATATTCGTTTTTTTCTACAATTTTTTGAACAGGTGCTAAAACTTCCTCTCTAAAAGAAAGATCCAACTTTATATACACCTCCTGTTTTAAGAAATCAGTCTTAATAGTTGCTAAATATGTCTTCCCATTAACACTTCCCTTCTCTTTAAACTGAACTGGGTAAATATTAGACATTCGTTTGAAAAATCTTCCAATCTCCTTTTCAAAATCCTCCTCCCCTATAGTCACAGTAAAGTCTAAATCTTCTGAAAATCTCGCCCCCCCATACACCAACCTTATACAAGTTCCTCCTTTAAAATAAACTTTTTCTGAAAAAGAATTACTGTACAATTCTTTTAGTAAAAGTATTTGTAAAAATTCCCTAGATACAACATACTCATTAGTTTTTTTCTTCTTTGAGAGTTCTTGAAGTTGTTCTTTTGTTAACATTAAAATATTTCGGTAAATTTATTTTCAAAAGCTTTCTTCGTTTTTTCAGGAAGAGGTTTTAGATATTCTAAAACCTTTTCAGAGTCAAAGCTATCTTTTTTAATATTTTTAAGAATATTTTCTGATTTTATACCAAACAAAGATAGATATACCTGATCAAATATAGCCTTCTCTGGTAATGCTATTAGAAAATCTTCTTCTCTTCTGTATCCTATAAATAACTCCTTGCTAATATTTTTGTATGAGTATATCTGTTCTTCAAATTCTTTTTCTATACTTTTTTTAGTAGTTACAGCAGTAATTTCAAAAGGAAGTTGTTCTATTAGGTCGTAATAACTAAGTGCTGTTTCTAAGGATATGTATGAAGGGTTGTATATAAATTGCGATATTTCAAACTTTGAATATTCAGATTTTGTTTTTAGGTACTTGCCTCTCTCTATCTTAGTAATAACTTTTTCGCTTTCTAACTTTTTTACCGCCTCCTCAAAAGTTCTTCTATTCTCAATCCATAATAAATCCCTTAGGTCCTTTGTAGTAAAGAATTTAAGAGAAGAGTTATATATTTTTTCAAACCTTCTATATGTTGACATCTACCACATATTTTATGTGGTATTAATCATCTTGTCAAGATGCTGATAGTTTTGAGAAAGAATTACTAACCTTCAATGATTTGAATAGATTCAATAACAACAGGATTTACTGGTTTGTCATTTGCGTCTGTTTGAACTCTTTCTATGGAATCAACTACAGCAAAACCTTTAGTTACTTTACCAAAGATTGTGTAGTTTCCATTTAAAGCTTGTATACTTTGTTCTGGAATATTACCTGATGTTATAAAGAACTGAGAACCGTTTGTATTAGGCCCTGAGTTTGCCATACCTAATGTGTATCCCTCATACTTCCTTTCGGTTATTTCATCAGGTATTTGGTATCCAGGACCCCCTGTCCCATCTCCCCTAGGGTCCCCACCCTGTATAACGAAGTCTTGGATTACCCTGTGGAATATTAAATCGTCAAAGAATCTTTCTTTGCTTAAAAAAAGAAAACTGTTTACAGTTAAAGGAGTTTCATCTTGAAAAAGATCTATCTCTATATCTCCTGCAGATGTTTTAATTACAGCACCATAGTTTGCTCCTTCCTCTAATACTTGTTCAGGTTGAGAGTATGTAGTAGTTTTAGGTGTTTGTACAAAATTATCTTCTGGCATAACCATACCCTCCCTTGTTAAAATTAAACCTACTACAGATACTGCTAACAAACCAAAGGCTAGTAGTAGTATCTTTTTATTATCTTTTATTGCGTCTGATGCTATGGACATGTATAGGTTATATCATAGAAGAGGTACGGCCTACTAGTCCCATAGTCATCAAGGGTAAGAGATTTTGTTGGTTTAGTAATATAAAACAGCGAACAGACCTTAAAATAAAGGCCTGCAACA
>CAYGKF010000072.1:0-3031 GCA_964350615.1 uncultured Candidatus Saccharibacteria bacterium | reverse complement strand
CTTTTGGAGAGGTGCCAGAGTGGTCGAATGGGACGGTCTTGAAAACCGTTGTATGGTTTACTCCGTACCGTGGGTTCGAATCCCACCCTCTCCGTACTAAGTCGAAGGTAGAGCTAAAGCTCTGCTATTATAGGGACTATATGAGTTTTCCACATCTAATTTAATATTCTATAGGTATACTTGTCTAATATTTGTGTGTTAACATTTAGAACAGAACCAATTAGCAATAGAAAGATATAGAATTAGTAAAAAAATTAATGGTGTTGTTAAATAAATAATTTTATATACACATATGTATGAATTCTAATATTTCTCTCTTTGTGTTAGCAGCTGGAATGGGTAGTAGATATGGTGGTCTTAAACAAATGGAAGGATTCGGTCCCAATGGTGAGACAATAATAGACTATTCTATATATGATGCAATGAGAGTTGGTTTTGAAAAGGTAGTTTTTGTAATAAGGCCTGATATGGAGGAAGCATTTAGGGATATTTTTATGGATAGATATAAGGATAAGATTGATATTAATTATGTATTTCAGTCTGTAGATATACTTCCAAAGTGGTATGCATTAAATCCCAAAAGAACAAAGCCTTGGGGGACAGCTCATGCGCTATTGGTTGCAAAAGATGTTCTTATGGAACCCTTTTTAGTTATAAATGGGGACGATTTTTATGGGAAGGAGGCCTTTGAAGTAGGGGGGGATTTCTTAAGAAATAATTGTAATGAAGATGTGTACGGTATTCCTGCGTATCGTTTAGAGAATGTGTTAAGTGATAATGGTACAGTAAAAAGAGGACTTTGCGAGGTCAAAGATGGTCTTCTTGAAGGAATAGAGGAAACATTTGAAATAGAAAGGAAGCAGGGAGGAAAAATAGAAGGTAAAACTTGGGAGGGTAAGGAAATGGTTATGAATAATAATGATCTAGTTTCTATGAATATGTTTTGTTTACATAATAATATCTTTAAGAGCTTAGATAGAAGGTTTGAAGATTTCCTTAGGGAGAATGAAGATAAATTAGAAGGAGAATTTCTCCTACCCGTTGTATTAAGTAATATGATTAAGGATAGCGAGATGAAGTTTGAAGTTCTAGAGACAAAAGGGGAATGGTTTGGAGTTACATATCCAGAAGATGCAGGGATAGTCAGAAAGAAATTAAAACAGCTAGTTAACAGTGGAGAATATCCTGAGAATTTGTATAATCATTAGATTTTTGATTCAATATAGACTAAAATACCTACACAATGACAGAAAAAGAAAGCTTAAATAAAGCTAAAAGCCCCTACAAACCAAAAGATAGAGATGGAGGATTTCCCTCCACTATGCCATATTTAAAAAGGAGATTCTTTGAAATAGTCCCAGGCCTATTTGTCTGGACACTACTACTATTACCCGTAATTTTTGCACTCCTACAATGGAACATAGCTATAGTTGTATACATGTCCTTTTTAGTTATGTACTGGCTCTTTAGGACTTTTAAGTTTGTAATAGGTTGTTATGTTGGGGTTAAAAGAATGAAAGAAGAAATTGAAACTGACTGGGTATCTAAAATAGAGAATATGAATTCTCAAAAATTTAAAAACTTAAGATATATTTACCTCTGTCCTGTATACGCAGAAACTTTAGAAATATTAGAACCTTCTTTTGAAGCTTGGGTTAGCAGTGACATAGGGACTGAAAAAATAGATGTGGTAATGGCAATGGAAGAGGCTAAGAAGGACTTGCAGATAGAGAACTTTAAGAAGTTGAAAGAAAAATATGGAGATAGGTTTGGGAGTATGAGCTACTACATACACCCTGCAGGTATTCCAGGGGAAATAGTGGGAGTTAAAGGTGCAAATATTAATTGGGCTGCAAGACACTTTGTAAAAGACCTTGAGAATGAAGGTAAAGACCTAAGTAACTATTTGTTAATAACCTGTGATTCAGACCTAAGACCACACTCTAAATACCTTTCTGCGGTAACATATAAATACTTAACTATAGAAGATCCAAAATACACCTTCTATGCTTCTGCGATACACTCTTTTAACAATAATATTTGGAATGTCCCACCTATTATTAGAACTCAATCTAATATGTTGACTCTTGTTGTTCTACATCTTTGGGTATTAGATAAATCTCTCAAGTTACCATTTATGCAAGACAGAGTGTACACAAAAGACACATTCTCCTCTTACATAGTAAATTTAAACACTCTTAGGGAGGTAGAATTCTGGGACCCAGAAATACCTAATGATGATACAGCATTTTATTGGAATTCAATATTAAGGACCAAAGGGAGATTCAAGAACCAAGAAGTCTATATCCCTACATATAATGATGCTGTTGAAAACAAAACATTTCTTAAATCACATGTGTCTTTCTACAAGCAACAATATAGATGGGGTTGGGGTCTTATTAATTTCCCAATATCTTTAGCGGTAATGTTTACAGACAAAGAAAACTTCCCAGTATATAAAAAATTCCTAATGTTAAAAATGATGTTTGATTACCTTTGGGTATTAACTATTGTTTTTGTACTGACATTTGGTCTAAATATTATGGGTTGGTTAAGTCCTACATACCAGTACACAGTGTTTTCTTACAACCTTCCTAGAATACTCAGTTATGTGTTTTTGTTAGTAATGCTTTCAAATATCCCCATTGTAATATTTAGAAGAAAAATTACCCCTGTACCAAAACATTGGAAGTGGTGGAGACATATTTTAGATTTTCTTGAAACATACTTAATTACTGTAAATATGTTAACCTTTTCCTTCATTCCTTACATACAGGCTATAACAGAAATGATGTTAGGAAGAGGTAAGTTTAAACGCAATTTCTATATTACAGAGAAAGTTAGAATGCAAGAAAAGAAAAAGAAGAAGAGTTAATCTAGATTTAATATTTACAATGTAAAATATCTTTAAATAAATTTTTAAAGGTATTTTTATGATATCAATTTTTCTTTCCTTTTTTCTCTTAATTTACTTTGATTCTTTCCTAAACTTTCCTGTATATGCTGATGATTTTAATATAATAGGGGACAG
>CAYGKF010000071.1:0-3242 GCA_964350615.1 uncultured Candidatus Saccharibacteria bacterium | reverse complement strand
TTAGAATGTTCATGTTGGATTATTATATCAGGATAATTGTTTAGTTTACACAGAACTAATTTCCTAAAGTTCGTTACTATTCAGCGTCTCTCATCTCCCTTATATATTTAACACTATCCTTATACTCTGGTGCACTTATAATTAAATGACCATACCTTTCTAAGAAAGATTTATTTTTCTTCAATTGTTTCTCTTTTTTATCTGTTTTCTTTTTCATACTTCAATAATCTTTACCACATTCCATTTACTAAAACAAATTCTCACAAACCATCTCGTATTTTTTATTTAATTCTTTATCAAAACTTAAAAGTTTGGCATTTCTATTAATTGCAAAAAACAATATTATAGAATCAAATGTTTTAAGATTATCTTCATAGAAATCCCTAAAAGCTAAATATTCCATAATATTATGCTCCCCAAAAGAAGAAATTTCTGAAGCCATTAAAAAACTATTTTCTAAAACAAGTTCTCTCAACTTTCTATTTCTTCTTAATCCTGACAATTCAGCAATTACTATTGCTGGTATTATTAGATACTCGTCAAGGATATCCTTTGAAATATCCATAGCCTTAGAATGATTAACATCACCCTTATTAAACAACGCACTTAAGAAACTTGTATCTGCTAAATATTTACTCATTCTAAATCCCTTTGCTCCCTTATATATTTAGCGCTGTCCTTATACTCTGGAGCATTTATAGCCTTGTGACCATATCTGTCCCAAAGAGACTTACTCTTATCCAAAGTTTCCTTCTTTTGGGTATAGTCCTTGTAAGAAGTAAGAACTGCTAAAGGTTCCTTAACCCTTTTATATCCTAAATAAGCAGTACCTCCATCTCTCACATAATTGAGTACCTTAGAAGGATTATTGTAAAACTCTGTGGTTGTATATTTCTTTATTTTCTTCATACCAATATACTACCAAGAAGTTACCAATCTTGTCAAATTAAAAACCACCGCTACACGCTACATTCCATTAAAACCACCCATATGCTAATATAATATATACATATTAAATAAATTAAACTGTTCAAAATATGAAAATATATAAAAAGATACTAAACACTCTACCCTTTCTCCTGTTACTCTTTACAATATCCCTAATACTACCTGGTAGGTCGGAAGCTGCACAATTTTACTTTAAGTCATACACCCTATCCCAAGACGAAACTGTAAACGAAGACATCTATGTAGTAGGAGAAGAAGTAAGAATAGACGGTGTAGTAGATGGAGACTTAATTGTCTTCGGAGACACTATCCAAGTAAACGGAACAATTACAGGAGATATGTACCTAATAGCAAGTAAGGTAGATGTAAATGCAAACATATATGCTAATACTTTCATATTTGCAAACAATACAACAATAGAAGGGCTGATTACAGAAAACACCTACATAGCTTCTACCTTCCTCACTTACAGTGGAGACACACAGGGAGACATGTTCTCTCTTTTCTTAGAAGGTACTCTTAAAGGCTCTGTAGGAGACGATCTAAGAGCAGTTGGTATGAGGTCTAACATTGACTCAGTAGTAAGAGGCGATCTTGTTTTAATGACAGACCAAGAGACTACTAATGAAGAAAACATTACAGGAGAAATATATGATGGTACCAGATTACAAGACATAGCTAGGTCACAAGGAGTAAACCTAGATGAGCCAATGAATGTAAATATGTCATCCTTTAATCTCAGACCCACATGGAGAACCAGAATAGCAACTCTCTTTATTAACTTCCTTGCTATGTTACTAGTAGGATTCATAATAATAATGCTATCCCCTGTTAAGACATACCAAATCCAAGAAAGAATTACAGGCTCTACAAATGAATTTCTTAAAAGCTTAGCAGCTGGTTTTGTAATATCCTTACTAATTCCCCTACCACTCTTCATACTCTTCATCTCAGTCATAGGTACTCCCGCAGCTATCTTAATAACTGGTTTACTAGCCTTCATTATGATCTTTGGGAAGATCTGGGTAGAAACAGCATTCGGTAGGGAGATATTAATTCTCTTTAAGGTAGAAGAGTACAGACCATTTAAGTCATTCTTAGTAGGAAGATTACTAACAGTACTGGTTAATATAATTCCAATTGTAAGAGGATTTTACAATGCAATACTTGCATTCGTAGCACTAGGAGCAGTAGTTAGAATGAAAAGAGGTTATTACTTAATTGCAAATAAAGAAGCTAAAGAGCTTAGAGAAAAAAGTAAGAAAAGTACAAAGAAAACAAGTACGAAAAAGAAAAGTACTAAGAAGAAGTAACAAAAGACAGTGCAATTAAAAAGAAAGAAGGAGTACATATTACTCCTTCTTCCCTTAAATACCTCTTCACTTTAAATAACCCTTCTCTTTTTTAGGTACTAACTACTCTATCAATAATTTTTACTTAAGCAATGCCTCTATAGCTTGTACAAAAGTATCATAAGGATATGCTCCCGCTATTAAACTACCCTCTACTGTACCATCCTCACCTATTAAA
Source organism: uncultured Candidatus Saccharibacteria bacterium (assembly GCA_964350615.1). Taxonomy (GTDB): domain Bacteria; phylum Patescibacteriota; class Dojkabacteria; order SC72; family SC72; genus UBA2177. Next base: position 764 of record CAYGKF010000071.1, on the reverse strand, counting down.
CCAATAATAAAACCAGGAGTACCACTAATTCCAGCATTTCTACCTTCTGTAGCCCTTGCTTCTACTACATCTCTGTATGTAGCATCATCTAAACATGCTCTAAAGTCATCTCCATCAACTCCCAAATCTACAGCTAAATCTACTAAACCATCTACAGAAGAAATGTTAAATGCCCCCTTATGGTATTCTGAGAAAGTCTCACTATCTGACATACTATGCAAACATATACCACCCTCTGCAATACTGTAGCCTAACTCACCAGCTGAACTTAAAGGAAATTCCTTAAAAACATACAATATCTTTCCTGTATCTATGTAATTTTCCTTAATACTTGGAAATGTCTCATCTGAATGCCTTTTACAAAAACCACATTGGTAATCACTAAACTCTATTATTGCAACAGTAGCACTCTCAGGATTTCCTAAAATTGCACCATCCCCTAATGTTACAGTTCCCTCTCCAAACTCCTCTCCTATCCCCTGATCCGCTGTAGGTACTGTAGGATCCCCTGCATTATCTACAGTAACAGGATAATTATTTCTAGATGCAAAAAATATTACAGCAGCTATTAATACCCCTGATATCAATATTGCTATTGGTACCCCTGCATTATCTAAATTAATTACTACCTCATCCTTCTTCTCCTTCTTTTTTGTTTTTGCCATATTATTAACTAAACAATTTAAATATTTCGTAGGTCAGTTATTATACCCTCAATGGACAGAAATAGTAAAACACAATATAATAAATTATGGGCAATATAA
>CAYGKF010000070.1:0-3279 GCA_964350615.1 uncultured Candidatus Saccharibacteria bacterium | reverse complement strand
GAGTAAGTCTCTTGCCATGTAAAATCCACAACATGTATGCAACCGACACAGGTGATATTTCTCCGATTAATTATGTGTTAAAATTTAATCCAGAGTGCCATATGTATGCAACCCATACAAGTCATTGTAGTTCAAATGGATTCCAGTTATCATCGATTAGAGTGTCTAAATTTAGGTATTGCTTACCCAACAATTTTAGACACTCATCTGTATATTGGCTATACCCTTTGTTTAAAAAGTGTAAACCATGTGCTGACCCCCGCACAATAGTTCCTTGCGAACAATTTTGAAGTTGGGAATCTTATTATCTATCAACTTTAATTTGGAAAAGGCCATTCATTAACGACAGGTTTTTATTGTAAAAAGGGTCATTTAATATCCAGTTACTCCATTTTTTGTTTCGCATTTTTACTTCTTTTATAAACTCTTTAATATCTCTTGTCCCTTTCTCTGGAGTTCCAACAGATACAGATTCATGGTGATACAGTTCTACATGAGGAGTATATAGATTATAATATCCTTCTTTTCTTAATTTAAGACAGAAATCTACATCATTGAAGGCTATTCTAAATTTTTCATCTAGTCCTCCTACTTTATTATACTTAGATTTTTTTACCATAAGGCATGCAGCTGTAACTGCGGAGCAGTTTCTTATAATGTCTTTTTGTCCTAGTGAAGTATCATGTGGTTGCTTAGAAAGACCCTGAAAGGCATGTCCAGCTGCCCCAATTTCAGACCCCCCATGAGTCCCTAAGATGACCCCTGCATGCTGTATTGTCTCGTTGGGGTAATAGAGTCTTACACCTACAGCTCCCATCTCTTTCCTTTGTGCATGCTCCAACATTCCTTGAATCCAATCAGGAGTAATAATCTCTGTATCATTGTTTAAAAGCAATATGTATTCACCCTTTGCATTCTTAACGCCATAATTATTTACAGCAGAATAGTTAAATTTCTTGTTCCAATGCAAAAATCTAACCCTTGGATTAGATTTAAGTGTGTTGTAATACTCTAACGTTTTCTTCTCCGTACTTCCAGTATCAATGATAATGACTTCGAAATTATCATAGGTGGTTTTTTCAAAAAGAGAAGATATACATCTCTCTATGTATTCATATTTATTTAACGTAGGGATTAATATACTTATTAAGGGATTACCCTTTATTTTGTATTTTACTCTAAAAAAACCCGGAAGAGCACCGTTCTCTACGGTGGCATCAAGATTCCTTCTCTCTATCGTATCCTCAAGGGCTTTTATACTTGTTCTGTTAGCGTATCCCTTTTGGTCATAATTAGTTGCAGTAGATCCAGGAACCTTTCTCCAAGAGTAAAGTATGTCTGGGATATGTTCTATATTATTCGTCTCCTCTGTTATTCTTAAGAATAGATCATAGTCTTGAGAACCCTCATATCCTTTTCTAAAACCATCAACTTTATCGACTAAGTTCTTCCTGATTACAGATAGATGACAAATGTAGTTGGTAGAAAGGAAGAAATCTGGAGACCAATCAGGCTTAAAGAAAGGTTCTACTCTTTTTCCTCGCATATTTATTTTATCTTCATCGGAGTATATAAAATCTGTATCTTTTTTTTCATTTAATATCTTAATAACTTCTGCAAGAGAGTGTGGTTGAATAATGTCATCATTATCCATTAGTGCTACAAACTCTCCAGTAGCTAATTTAAGAGCAGAGTTTGAAGCTTCGGATATATGTCCATTCTTTTTTCTAAATACAACTTTTATTTGAGGGTCTTCTGAAATATGACTTAAATATTCTATTAATTTAGGATTAGTGGAAGCGTCATCCGCCATACACAGTTCCCAGTTAGGATATATCTGATTTTTAACGGATTTAATAGCTTCTTTTATCCACTTAAGATCTACATTGTATACAGGCATTATTATACTTATTAAGGGTTTGTATTTTAACTTTTCTATTTCTTTTTTTACGGCAATTCTTTTGAGGGGTGTTATTCTGTTGTTTTTTAACCAGTATTTATATCTATTTTCATCAATTCTTCTCTGTCTTCTGTATTTAATTAAGTGGTTTATTCTTCGGTATATTCTTTTAAATGTTAATTTGGGTCCATCTCTGTATATGTTAATAAAGAAATTTCTCGTGTATTTTGTAAATTTTTTAAGTACACAGAATATTTTCCAGAAATTTCTTTTCTTGAAGGAGTTAAAAACAGAGAGTTCGGTATTTAATTCGGAGTTATCTTTCTCAAGTTGATTTGCCTTCTGTACTATTGACTTGTGTTCATTGTCTTGAACTTTGCGCTCCCTTTCTAAATCTTGGATCTTTGTGAGGTTCTGATAATATCTTATTACAGTGCCAGAGGATAAAGAACAAGTTTCGCTTAAAGGGTTTTCTCCCATAAAAATAACTCCTAACCCATGGTAGTGTTCGAAGGTGATTGTATTATATTTCTTCTTTAATTCTTTCCATAGTTTGTACACGCCAAAATCGTCTGTTTTCTCACATACGTCGTGTAATATTATTATCCCAGACTCTTTGTTGACTTTAGGTAACCATCTCTCAAAGTCATGTTTTACAGATTTGTATAGATGTAGTCCGTCTATGTGTAGTATGTCTATGCTATTGTTTTCAAATTCATTAACGGCTTTGTCGAATAATTTTCTATGAGGAATGATATTAACGTTTCTGTAATATGTGTCCTTTATCTCTGAAAAAATCTCGTATACCTCTTCTCCATAATAACCTGTATGTTCATCCCCTTTCCAAGTATCTACAGCATGTAATTCAGTGTTGAGATTGAAATCCTTAATAGCTTGAGCAAAAGAGAAAAGAGAGTTTCCTTTATGTGTTCCTAATTCTACAATTTTATTAGGTTTAGTATTTGCTACTAGGTCGTAAGCGAAATTGTAGTGACCACTCCAAGCGGAAGACTCTACGGGGAGTGGTGTTATAAAACTGAAATCTGGGTTGTAGGTTTTCCATTTGTTTTTTTTCTCTCCTGCTTGGTGCTTGCTCATTGTTGTAAAGTGTTTTTAAATAAATTCTAGGGGAAGTGATATATTCTATTTGTTCTTCTAATTAATTACAATGTTGTAAAAATTAATTGTTTTTTAGAGTATTCTTAAAATCCCTCACTATTTTAGCAAATTCCCTAATAGGTTGTGTTAATTTCCAACTCTTACTGTTATATATTCTCTCTAGTTCTTTATTCTTCTCTGAGAGGTTACTCTTTAAATCTTGATCTTGTTTGGTAAGTTCTTGGTTTTGTTTGGTAAGTTCTTGGTTTTGTTTGGTAAGT
>CAYGKF010000069.1:1703-3459 GCA_964350615.1 uncultured Candidatus Saccharibacteria bacterium | reverse complement strand
AGAGAAAATATAATAAAATCTGCCTATACATGAGACAACATGCAATTCCGCAAAATATATTAGACGTTGAATTTAAACTCTTTACTAAGTTCACACTCAAAGAGTTTGCATACCTAGCAATAGGCATTGGCTTTGGTGGAGTAATGATATACCTAACTGTAAGCAATATTATCCCAGGAGTATTAGGTATCCCTGTATTCATACTCTCTTCAGGTGCTGGAGTATTCCTAGGACTAGTTCCCATTAATGACCAAGATGCAGATGTATTTATTAAAAACTATATAAGTGCAATATCAAACCCTACCCAAAGAGTTTGGTTAACTAAAGATATGAAAGAGCAAAGAGTTAAACCAAACGTAAAACCAGACGAAGAAGGAAAACTAATCCCTAAGGATATGAAAGGAAAGAAAAAGAAAAAGATAATTGGAGAGAGTCTTCCTGTTAAAAAAGAAATTATTGATGAAAATAAAGTAAGTGATATGTTAGAAGAAAATATTGATGTAGACCCATCCTTAACTACTCCACCCCCTATAGACCCTAACTTCCTTGTTATAACAAGCCAAAATATTTCTAACTACCAATTTAAAATTAAAAGCCTAGATAAACTCCCTGGAAACATTAATGCATGGTTGTGTACTAAGAATTTAAAACCTGTACCAAACGTCATAGTGTATCTCAAATCTTCTGAAGGGAAAATTCTTTACGCTAACAAAACAGGAGACAGTGGGTATTTCTTAACTAACAAGTTATGGGAACCCTCAACATATATGTTAGAATTTCAACATCCTGTATATAAATTTCCAAAAGTTCAACTAGAAGTAGAAGATAAAGGAAATAAGTTGCCTATTAAAATTAGTAATATTTAAACGTGGATAAGAAAGCAAGAGCAAGAGCCACAGCGTCTACCCAAGAACACCTTGGGATAAAAGATGTTAGAGATGACTTAATAATAACAAGTCGTGGTAGTGTTGCAATGGTTATCCAAACATCTTCCATTAACTTTGACCTTTTAGCTGAGTATGAGCAAGATAATAAAATATATGCTTTCGCAGGATTACTAAATTCCCTTAACTTTAGAATACAAATATTAATTAGAACAAAACGAATAGATATTTCAAATTACATAGACTACCTTAAAACAAACAAAGACCAGAAAGAAATGAGTGAAGGTCTTAGAGAACAATTAGGAATATATACTAACTTTGTACAAAAACTTATTGTCCAGAATGACGTTTTAGACAAAACTTTCTACATAGTAGTACCATACAGTCCTGGAGCACCTATTCCTGGAGCAAATATTTTAGATGCTAAGAAAAACAAAGAAGAGGAAGAAAGGGCTAAACAAATGAAGTCAGACCAATTACTAGAAAAAGCTAAAATATTTCTATACCCTAAACGAGATCACATATTAAAACAATTGGGTAGAATGGGACTTTTTGGTCACCAATTGACTACCAAAGAGCTTCTCTCTGAATTTTATACAATATATAACCCTGACGAAGAGTAATGGAAGAAACAAATAATAACTACAATAGAACTTTTCAGACTAAAACTTCAGAAAAGTTAACTGAGCATGAAAAAACATTTGAGGCTCCTGGAGAAAAATACAAAGATCTTCAACAGGAGGTTCTTAATATAAAAAAGGGTGTTGGTAAGAAAAAAGATGAAAATATTAACAGATACAACGAACCTAAACCCAATGAAGAGAGTCAAGAAAAGAAAAACTTCCTATCTAAAGCTCTAGATAATCTTTCAG
>CAYGKF010000069.1:0-1603 GCA_964350615.1 uncultured Candidatus Saccharibacteria bacterium | reverse complement strand
GAAGAGAGTCAAGAAAAGAAAAACTTCCTATCTAAAGCTCTAGATAATCTTTCAGGCCTTTTTACAAAAAAGAATAAAAACAAAAAAGATGAGAATGGGAACAATGAAGGAGATGGAAATGATAAAACAGAGAAAAAGGAAGCAGTTGTTCAGGAAGAAAGTTATGAAGATGAGCACAACAACCTAATTCCCCCAGATATGTCTATACAAGACATCGTAGCACCAATAGATTTGGAGATAGATTTTAATCATTTGGAAATGGGTGATTATTTCTTTAAAACTCTTTTTGTAAGTAGCTATCCTAGATTCGTAGGACCAAACTGGCTCTCCCCTATAATTAACTTTGAACACTCACTTAGAATAAGTACTTTTTACTACCCTGTTGACAACAAAACTATTCTAGAAAAACTTAAGAAAAAGATAGGAGAAATGGAAGCCTCTCTTTACGCTCAAATGGAGGACAGAAAAGTAGTAGACCCTTCATTGAAAGTTGCCCTCTCTGATGCTCAACAGTTACAGGATTCAATAGCAGAGGGGACAGAGAAGTTCTTTCACTTTTCTATGTATATTACTCTCTACGCTAAAGATAAAGAGACTCTTGAAAAGATTACTAGAAATGTTACCTCTACCTTAGCTGCAATAAGTGTAACTGCTAAACCTGCTACCCTTCAACAAGAACAAGGTTTTGTTAGCTCACAACCACTAGGTTTAGACAATATGTACATCACTAGAAATATGGATACTACCTCCCTTGCTACTACATTCCCATTCGTTACCTCTGAGCTAACCATGGACCACGGTATTATGTATGGTCTTAACTTACATAACAGAAGTCTTGTTATTTTTGACAGGTTTGATTTAGAGAATGCAAATACCGTTATATTTGCTAAGTCTGGAGCTGGTAAAAGCTATTTTGTAAAACTTGAGGCTGTAAGAAGTCTAATGTTAGGTACTGAAATATTAATTATTGACCCAGAAAGAGAATACGAGGATCTTACTAGAGCCGTAGATGGAGCTTACATATCTTTCTCTCAAGACCAAGGAAATAAGATGAACCCATTTGAATTGTCTGGAGTAAGAGAAGAAGGAGATGATGAATTAAGAATGAAACTACTCGCATTACACGGCTTCTTTAAAGTAATGTTTGGAGAATTAACAAACATAGAAAGCTCTATACTGGACAGAGCTCTAATCTTAACATATAGGGAAAAAGGAATAACTTTTGACCCTAATACACAAACAAATACTCCACCAATGCTCGAAGACCTTTACAAGGTTCTTAAAGGTATGGCAGAAAACGAAGCACATGAATTAGCAAGAAGATTAGAAAAATACATAATGGGTAGTGGTGCTGGAGTATTTAACGAAGCTAGTAACTTTGAAATAAATAATCCTTTCACAGTATTTAGCATAAGAGATTTACAAGAGGAATTAAAACCTCTTGCTATGTACCTGATGCTTGACTTCATATGGACGAAAATTAGGAAAGAGAGAAAAAGAAGACTCCTCATAGTAGACGAAGCTTGGTATATGATGCAGTCTGAGGATTCTGCCAAATTTATGTATTCCATTGCTAAAAGAGCTAGGAAATATTACTTAGGAC
>CAYGKF010000068.1:0-3536 GCA_964350615.1 uncultured Candidatus Saccharibacteria bacterium | reverse complement strand
TGTCCACTCAATACGTAACATTCTAGTATAGCGTAACAGCCTCAAGGCCAGGTGTGATTCTATCCTTTCAGTGAGGGCATTTTATAGGTTAGCGGGATATGTGGATACAGTATATAGGGTTGACAGTTATTGTACAAAAGGATATAATTCTATTAGATCTTTTAAACATATGTGGATATCTTAGTTTTTTCCCTTTGTCTGGGGTGTCACAAGCACAACTGGGCAATAGGAAAAGCCTAAGATATCTTTACCTGTCTCCTTCTCTTTTTGTTTAAATAGTATTTGAACTAAAAAAGAAGAAGAGGGGAAACATACCTAGTATGTTCTTCGAAACTTTTTCTTTATAAAAAGAGAAAGAAACTGGGGTCGGTTGGGGCAGTACCGATCCCTTCTTCTTTAATCCATAGTGTTTTTGATACAGTTGACATCCCATATCGATTTCAATATACTTCAAATATCACATGGCTAAGTAGCCCCGTGTTTTAAAATTCCCAAATAATTCAAATGGTTAAAAAAGCGAAAACTATTAAAGATTACGAGGCAATGAACCTCGCAGAACTTCGTTCCGTAGCTCAAGATTTAAAGCTTGAGGATTTTATGGAACTTCCAAAAAGAGAGTTAATTATTGAAATACTTAAGAAGTCTACTAAAGATGATGGATATGTTTTTGTAGAGGGTATTCTTGAGGTAATGAAAGATGAGTCACATGGTCTGTTAAGAACAGATGGACTTTTACCTGGAGATAATGATGTATATGTCTCTGGATCTCAAATTAAAAAATTTAGTCTTAGGACGGGAGATGTAGTTTCTGGTCCTGCAAGGTTACCTAAGAACAAGGAAAGATTTTTAGGTCTTTTGAGAGTAGAGACGGTGTATGGCAAACCTGCTGCAGAGGCTGTAAAAAGGCCAGCTTTTAGAAAACTTACCCCTATATTTCCTAACAAACAGATTAAATTAGAAACAGACTCTAAGACAATATCTACAAGAATGATAGATCTACTTACTCCAATTGGGTTTGGACAAAGAGCTATGGTTGTTTCTCCTCCTAAGGCAGGAAAAACCTGGTTACTTAAAGATATTGCAGAAGGTATTTCAAAGAATCATCCTAAAGCCAAATTAATAGTGGTGCTTGTAGCAGAGAGGCCAGAGGAGGTCACAGATATGAGAAGGTTTGTTAAGGGAGATGTTTATGCATCTAACTTTGATGAGTTACCAGAACATAACTGTAGAGTCGCGGAAATGGCTCTTAAAAAAGCTATGAGGATGGTAGAGTGGGGAGAGGATGTTATTGTGTTAATGGATAGTATTACTAGATTAGCAAGGGCATACAATATTACAATGCCAACGTCAGGTAAAACTCTCTCTGGTGGTTTTGACCCCGTAGCATTGTATCCTCCTAAGAGGTTTTTTGGTGCAGCTAGAAATTTTGAAGAGAATGGTAGTCTTACTATTATAGCGACTGCTTTAGTTGAAACAGGGAGTAGGATGGATGACTTAGTTTACGAAGAATTTAAAGGTACTGGTAATATGGAACTTCACTTAGATAGAAAGTTAGCTAATAGAAGAATATATCCATCTATAGACATCCAACCATCGGGGACAAGAAATGAAGAATTGCTTCTTAATAAGGAAGTATTAAATCAGTCATGGAGAATTAGAAGGATGTTAGAAGTTTTAGACTCTAATGAGAATCCAACTGAGGTACTAGTAAGTAGGCTTAAGAAAACTAAAAGTAACGAAGAATTTTTAGCTACTCTCCACGAGGCATAGATAATTGGTATAATAAGTATCATTACTTTACTTATCTACTATCTTGGATACAGATAACCTTTCCCCAAATAAAAATATATCAGGATTAAGCTTTAGAGAGATACTTTCTCATCAAGAGAGTTTGTCCTATGGCAAGAGTGATTTAGAGAGTTTTCTTTATGTTGATGATGATATTGGTGCTAATAAGTTCTCTAAGAGGGTAAAGAAGTTTTTTTACAGAGTGTACGTTAATAGGGTAAATAGGAAGGGTTTTTTCTCCTTTATATTTTCTCTTTTAAATTATCTTTATGCAAGGGTTAGGGTTTTGATAATTCTTCTTTCTGTAGTGTCTAGTATTTTCTTTAAATTTTTTGAGAATACAAAAGATAATTTAACAAGGAAGATGTTTTGGGGTAGAGGGAATTTTTTGGGTTCTGCTCTTCAGGTAGTAGCTTTGGTAGTAGTGTTTATTGTTGCAATATCTTATCTTTACAGAAAGCCTGTTGTTATAGTGGCTAGCGAGGGTCATTTGGATAGAATAGGGGTTGCAGAGACAGATATTATGGTTATGAATGCTTCTCTTAATACATTAATACCTAAAGATAGGGCAAGGAGGTCTGTAGAGGAATATATTGTTAAGGGGGGAGATACATTAAGTACGATTGCAGAGTATTACAGTATTAGTACGGAATCAATACTATGGGCGAATAATATGAATTCTAATGACTACATTAAGCCGGGTCAAAAGTTAGAGATTCCTCCAAGTGATGGGGTGTTGGTTACTGTAAGTAGTGGGGATACTCTTTCGAGTTTGGCTGAGAAGTATGATGCTAGTGACCAGGCTATTGCAGATTTTAACTGGTTGGACTATCCATTTACTCTTGAGCAAGGAGAGAAGCTTTTTATCCCAGATGGTAAGATGCCAGCTCCTCCAAAGCCTGTAATTGCGGCAACTCCTTCTTTTTATGTTTCAAATCAGCATGCTTCTGCTGCGGCAGCAGCTCCAACGGGAGATGCTAATGTAGGTAGGTTTATTTCATGGCCTGTTGCAGGAGGGGCGGGTGTAATATCTCAGGGTTATAGGAATTGGCACAGGGCTATAGATATAACTTCAAATGCACTTCCTAATATTGTAGCTGCAGCTCCAGGTACGGTAATATTTGCAGGGTGTAGTGGTTATTGTCCTCCTTTGGGTTCTACTTATGGTGGTTCGGGGTATGCATGGTCTATACAGATTGATCATGGTAATGGATATACCACATGGTACGCACATCTTAAGAATATATATGTTAGGTCTGGACAGGGAGTGGGTGGTGGTGAGGCCATTGGGCAGATGGGGTCCACTGGTCGTTCTACAGGTCCTCATGTTCACTTCGAGTTAAGGAGGGGTGTAGGTTTTGGTTCTCAGGTAAATCCATTAGGGTTTTCTAATTGGTAGGTTCATCCCGCTAACTTATAGTGCGATTAAGTCTAAGGTAGAGCTAAAGCTCTGCTATTATAGGGACTATATGAGTTTTCCACACTTAAGTTAATATTCTATAGGTATAAACTTTTCTCTAACCATTACATTCCTTAGATGATATAATAACCTCATTGGGCTCATAGTTCAGAAGGTTAGAACATCGCATTCGCATTGCGAAGGTGGCAGGTTCGATTCCTGCTGAGTCCATATAGCTAACTTATAGTGGAAATGTGGGCCTGTAGCTCAGTTGGCTAGAGCACATCGCTGGCAGCGATGGGGTCAGGGGTTCAAGTCCCCTCAGGTCCACCATATAGCTAACTTATAG
>CAYGKF010000067.1:0-3650 GCA_964350615.1 uncultured Candidatus Saccharibacteria bacterium | reverse complement strand
CCTTATGATATAATTCCTCGTATGAAAGACTTAGATAAAATACGCAATTTTTCAATAATAGCCCACATAGACCATGGGAAATCTACTCTAGCAGACAGGATGTTAGAGGCAGTACACACAGATCTTTCAAGAGAAAAAAGAAAAGAGCGAGTATTAGACAGACTAGACCTAGAACAAGAGAAAGGAATAACCATAAAACTACAAGCATGTAAAATGACTTGGAAAGGCTACCAACTCAACCTCATAGACACACCCGGACACGTAGACTTCTCTTATGAAGTATCCAGATCTTTGGCCGCCTGTGAATCTGCAATACTTCTAATTGATGCTAACCAAGGAATACAAGCACAAACAATATCAAATACTAAAAAAGCTCTAGACTTAGGATTAAAAATAATCCCTGTATTAAATAAAATTGACATCCCCTATGTAAATATTGAAAAAAGAGAAAAAGAGATTCAAGGATTGTTGGGTTTTAACAAAGATGAAATTATAAAAGTCTCTGGAAAAACAGGAGAAAATATAGACACTCTCCTAGATGAAATAGTAAAAAGATCCCCAGTACCAAAAGGTGACCCTGAGAAACCATTTAAAGCCTTAGTCTTTGACTCCTTCTATGACGAACACAGAGGAGTAGTTATCGCCATAAGAGTATTTGACGGGAAGGTTGAACATATTCCAGGCAAAGCATACGAACTACACATGATGCAAAGAGAAGAGTCTTTTAAACCAACAGAAATAGGAATATTTAATCCTAATCTCTTAGAAACCAATATCTTAAATACTGGCGAAGTCGGGTACATAGCAACAGGTCTCAAAGACATAAGCTACTTTACTGTAGGAGACACAGTCTCTGACCAAAAAGACATAGAACCCTTAGATGGCTACCTTGTTCCTAAACCAAATATGTTTGCAACCTTCTTCCCAATAGATCCAGAAGAGTACGAAGACCTAAAAATTGCACTAAAGAAACTATCCCTAAACGACTCCTCCATAACCTTCACAGAACAAAGATCTAATCTTTTGGGCTCGGGTTTTAGATGTGGTTTCCTAGGACTACTACATATGGAAATCATACAAGAAAGGTTAGAACGAGAATATGATGTAAACCTCATTGTAACCGCCCCTACCGTTGAATACCATGTTACAAAACTAAATGGAGACAAATTAGAAATTCAAACACCAGATGAATTACCAGACCCTTCTGAGATACAAGAAATAAGGGAACCGTGGGTTAGAACAGAAATACTAACCCCAGACAAATATATAGGAGAATTAATGAAACTGTGTCAATTAAAAAGAGGCCAGTATGTAAACACAAAATATTTAACCACTGACAACGACATTAATCTTAAAGAACAGTATGTAACCCTAGAATACGACATACCACTGGCCTCTTTGATCTCAAATTTCTTTGACCTAATGAAAAACATAACTAGTGGATACGCATCTATGGAATACGAAATGATAGACTTCTTCCCTTCAGACATTGTCAAAGTATCAGTACTAGTAAACCATGAAGAAATAGAAGCCCTTAGTTTTCTAGAAGTTAGAGAAAATGCAAGAGCAAAGTCAGTTAAACTCTTAACAGAAATGAAAAAGGTAATTCCTAAACAACAATTTGCAATACCTATTCAAGCTGCAATAGGAGCTAAAATAATTGCTAGAGAAGACATAAAAGGCTTTAGAAAAAATGTTACTGAAAAACTGTATGGAGGAGATTACTCTAGGAAGAAAAAACTTCTAGAGAAACAAAAGAAAGGAAAGAAAAGATTAAAAGAGTTTGGACAAGTAACTATCCCTCAAGAAGCATTTTTAGCTATCCTTAAGACATAGAATGATTACAAATATTAAGCTCTCAAATTTCAGGAAATTTAATGACGTAGAAATACCTATTAAAAAAGATATCGTAATCTTACATGGAGACAATGCTAAAGGAAAAAGCACCATCCTAGAATCTATTATGCTAATAACAAACGGTACATCTCCCTGGGCCTCCTCAGACGAATATGTTTCTAATACTCAAAAAAAGGAAGATGAATACACTCGCATAGAAACAATTATGGACAATAAAAAATATTCTTTTGCTAAAAATAACGGTAAAAGGGTATTTAAGATCGAAGACCATAAAACTACTCCTAAGAAATTCTTTGAAAAAACCGCTTCTACTATATTTAATCCTGAACAGATAGAAATATTGATGATATCCCCTAGTAAACGTAGAGACTTCCTAGATGAGGCTATAGTCATTATGGAGTATGACTTTTCAGAGACCTTAAAGTTATATAGAAAAACCCTTAGACAAAGAAATGCATATCTGAAAAAACTCTCAAAAGATTTTTATGAAAAAGGAATAGTAGCTAGAAATGACCCACAACTTAATTTCTGGACAGAGAAATTAACAAAGCTTGCAAAGCAGATACAAGAGAAAAGAAAAGAGGTTTGCAAAGAGCTCTCCTCAAAGAACCTAAAGGTTGAATATCATAAATCTAATGAAGATTTAGACATAGAAGATGCTATAGAGAATTCTAAAAAGAGAGATATTGCAACAGGATATACCAATGTAGGACCACATAGAGATGATTGGAGATTAATAAATGATACAGATATTAAGAAATTTGGTTCAAGAGGAGAAAAGAGATTAGCTATTGGGAGATTAGTATTTAACAAACAAGAATTAATTGCAAAAAAAATAGGGTTCTACCCTATCCTACTCCTAGATGACATAGCTTCTGAACTAGATAGTGAAAATAGTAAGCAAGTTTTTAAAAAAGAATTCCTTAACAAGCAACAAACCTTCATAACAATAATTAATCATAAAGAATTGCCAAAAGATGTTTTAGAAGTTGCTCAGTTAATAGATTTAAATTCTTTTGAATAATTATCTATTTTCTCCTGTTTGTAATCATACTCAAAGAATTCTATCTTTCCCTGTCTGAAATTTTCTTTAAGCCTTTTAATATCTGGATTATGCTTTGAAACTATCATAAATATTAATTGTGCTAAAAAAGCAAAATAATTAATAATTCTAACTAAAAAGAAAGCCTTCTTCTTTGGTATTACCCTAGACCTTAACAATTCTTTCTTAACAAAAAATTCTTTCTCTAACCACTTATTTTTAGAAAGAATATATCTCTTATATTTTTTGTTATATATAGATTTAAGAAATATTAATTCATGGAGATTAAATATGTCGTTTGGAAATTGTAAACCTCTTTCCTCACATATTAAATTAAGACAGAGTTTGTTTTTTACATTCTTGTGTCTCTTAGCCCTAATCTTGTTATGAAAAATGTTTCTAAAAACAACTATAGCCCTATATAACCACATGGTTCCATTTCTAACTACTACAAACACATCAATATCATCTTTTTCTTGGGTAAATCCTGCAGCTACAGATCCTGACACCCCAATAAATTGTACCCATTTAAAAACTTTGAGTTTAGAGATATTCTTGTTTGCAATTTTAATTTTTTCAAAAATATGTTTATTTTCATTTTCCTCTAGTTTTTTAATATTTTCCTTACCCATATTTTTAAAGTATCTTCTACCCCAGATGTATCTAACATTATCTTTAGAAAGGGATATTCCCATTGCTACTCTGAATTTGAGTAAATTTTTAAATGCCTTTTCTCTTGATTGCATAGTGG
>CAYGKF010000066.1:0-3679 GCA_964350615.1 uncultured Candidatus Saccharibacteria bacterium | reverse complement strand
ACACCTGGCCTTGAGGCTGTTACGCTATACTAGAATGTTACGTATTGAGTGGACACAAGGGGTCAGGCCCTCAACTTAGCTCAACATATAAAGAAAATAAAAAGTATTGGAAATTGAAAAACAAAAACTAAATGCTCTTTACCTTATAAACCTTTTTTACCTTAAGCTTTTTCACAGCCCCGACCTTCATTCTGCCAACTACTAATTCTTCGTAACCAGCCCTAACAGCCTCTGAAATAACTGACTCTACTCCCCATGTACCCCTAACCTCCCCTGTAAGACCAACTTCTCCAAAATATATCCTTGATTTTGACAAAGCCTCATCATCTACCGAAGATTTAATAGCTGCACATATTGCCAAATCAATTGCAGGGTCATTTACCGTTAAACCACCCACTACATTAACAAACACGTCCTTGTTACCTAAAAATACACCACCTTTTCTAGACATTACTGCACACAACATATCTAACCTTGGTTTTTTAATCCCATTTGCAACCCTTCTTAAAGGACCACCCTCACTCTCTCTTTCTACAACTAATGCCTGTACTTCAACAAAAACAACCCTGGAGCCTTGTATAATAGCACCTATAGCACTACCAGAGGACTTAGATCCCGATTCCAAGAATACCAAAGATGGGTTTCCCACTTCCTTAAGACCATCCCCCCTCATTTCAAAAACACCTATTTCATTAGTAGAGCCAAACCTATTCTTTATACTTCTTAAAATTCTATACTGATTATACTGATCTCCTTCCATATACAGGACACAATCCACAATATGTTCTAAGACTTTAGGTCCTGCTATATCCCCACCCTTATTAATTTGGCCTACTATAAACATAGGAACTCCAGAACTTTTAGAAGCTCTCGTTAAAACAGAACCACACACCCTTACCTGACTAATACTTCCAGGATAACCCCTAGATGCAAGAGATGTCATACTCTGGATTGAATCCACTACTATAAGGTCAAAATTATCGTTTTTTATTAACTCCGCAATATTCTCTACCACTAAATCCTCTGTTAGAACAAAATTATCCTCTTTCTTGGACTTACTACCCTTTGACTGAAGCCTTTTAAGTCTAGAATTTAACTGGGAAGGTGATTCTTCTCCACAAACGTATAGAACTTTACCATTTTTTGAAAAATTTAGAACTATTTGCATCAAAAGAGTTGACTTTCCTACCCCTGGTTCACCACTTAAAAGAACTACTTCCCCCTCAACTAAACCTTTCCCAAGTACCCTATCTAGCTCCTTATAACCTGTAGGCATTCGTTCCCCTCTACCTGTATTACTAGAGGACGAATTACCATATTTAGTTATAGCCTTATAGTCCGAAGGGGTAATGCTACTCTCTTTACTCTCCTTTTTAACCTCTTGAACTTCTTCTAATGTCCCCCATTCATCACAGAATGGACATTTCCCAGACCATTTAAGAGACTCAGAACCACAAGATGAACATACATATCTCATATTATTATTTTTCAATTACAATTATATTATTACCCTTTAACCCTATTTTAACAACAACTTCCTCACCCTTTTCAAATATATCACTCTTCTTTAACATATAGTTTGCAAGAACATTCTCTACCTTGTCCTGAAGATACCTTCTTAAAGGCCTAGCTCCATACTCTTCACTAAATCCTTGCTTAACTATATATGTTACCACTTTTGTATCAAGTTTAACCCTAACCTTTTCTTCCTTCAAACGTTCATTTAAATCCTTTAATAGTAATCTAACTATTTTCCTTGCATCCCTCCTGGTCAGAGATCTAAATATTACAGTATCATCAAGACGATTAAGAAGCTCTGGCCTTAATTCCTTTTTTAATTCATCTAGAAGCACATTTTTCATCGAAGAGTAAGCATTATCTATATCTTCATCAGACCTACTCTTTGCACCTTTCTTACCAAATCCTAATACTTTGTCCTCTCTAATTTCTTCAGCTCCAATATTTGAGGTTAAAATTACAATAGTATTCTTAAAATTAACCCTCCTACCCCTACCATCTGTTAAATGACCATATTCCAGTATCTGTAGTAATACATTTAAGACATCTGGATGCGCCTTCTCTACCTCATCAAAAAGTATTACAGAGTGGGGATTTCTCCTAACCTTCTCTGTTAACCAACCACCATGTTGATATCCTATATATCCAGGAGGAGAACCTATAAGCTTAGAGATGCTGTGCATCTCCATCATCTCGCTCATATCTATTTGTATTAACCTGTCTTCATCTCCAAACAATTCTTTTGTTAACACTTTTGCTAACTCTGTTTTTCCTACACCAGTAGGCCCTAAAAACAAAAATGAAGCCCAAGGTCTTTCCATATCAACTATTCCAGTCCTAGCTCTTTTAATTGCAAAGGCTACTGAAGAACACGCTTCCTCTTGGCCCACCACATCCTTTTTAAGATTATCTTCCAACTTCAAAAGGGCCTCTTTTTCCTTGCTCCCAAGGGTGTTTAGGGGTATTCCTGTCCATTTGGAAATTATATTTCTAATATCCTCGGTATTTACCTCGTTACTTACACTTTTCTTCTTCTTAAGACAATCCTTTTCTAATTTTGCTATCTTTTCTTTTAACTTATCTTCTTTCTCTTGTAATTTAAGTGCTTTTTCCATCTTACCTTTAGCAACTTTTGCTTCCTTAATAGTTTTTGTACTCTTCATTTTAGCTATTAAAGATGAAAGCTCCTTGTATCCTGACTCTATCTTTAACCTTTTTGAAGCTGCAGCCTCATCCAAAAGATCTATTGCCTTGTCTGGAAGATATCTATCTGTGACATATCTGTCAGACAAAGAAACAGAAGCCTTTAATGCTTCATCCGCTATTCTTACACTGTGATGTGCTTCCAATATTGGCTTTATAGTCTCCAAAATCTCTAAAGTATCCTCTCCCGATGCTTCTTGAAGGAATATGGGTTGAAACCTCCTAGCTAAAGCATTATCTGCCTCAAAATCTGCACCATAATCTTCCGTAGTAGTTGCACCTATACACCTAAATTCATCTTGAAGAAGAGCTGGCTTAAGAACAGAAGCGATGTCTGAAGAACTTCCTGGTAGACCTCCAGAGGAAACAATATTGTGAATTTCATCTATAAAGAGAATTGTATTAGGACTAGAAGTTACATCTTGGACTATTGCCATAACCTTTTCTTCTACATCCCCTCTCATCTTACTCCCAGCCATTATACTAGCCACATCAAGAGATATTATCCTCATATCTCTTAAAGACGGCGGTACATGACCATCTGCAATCTTTTGTGCCAAACCCTCAACTAGTACTGTCTTTCCTACCCCTGCTTCTCCCACTATTAAAGGATTATTCTTCTTTCTCCTGCTAAGAATATTTATTAAATGCTCCATTTCATCCTCCCTTCCAATTACTGGATCTAATTCCCCTTCCTCTCCCAACTCAACAAGATCTATTCCTAGGTAATCAATTATCCTTTCAGATTGACCTTGCATGTGTATACTTCTTGGTTTTGTTAATATACCAATCGGATACATTGCCACAGAACTTAAACCTTTTCTAAAACTTCGATACGTAAGACCTAACTTCTCTAACTTTGAAAGTTTTGAATCCTCTGACTGCAATATGGCTAACATTAAATGCTCCGTACCTACATATACATGAGACATTTTCTGTGCATGATCAAAGGCTTTTC
>CAYGKF010000065.1:0-3717 GCA_964350615.1 uncultured Candidatus Saccharibacteria bacterium | reverse complement strand
CATATAGACATGGAGATTAATCTGTACATAGATATTTCATCTGAGTAATCTGTTAAGACCCTAAGGAATGCAATCATGTTCCTAATCTCTTCTCTAAAGTACAAACCCCTTGAGCCTCCAATTTTGTATGGCACTCCCTTATTCCTTAATGCTTGGATGAAAGAATCTGCATGTGCGTTTGCCCTTACAAATATTGCAATGTCTGAAAATTTGTATTCACCATCCTGCTCTCTAACAAAAGAGGCCTGACCCTTGTCGTCAAATCCTTGGGTTTCCATTCCCTCTACTAGATACTCCTCATACCCTGTTAGTTTTAAAATTTCACTTACAACTTTTTCTGCCTCTTCCATCTCGTTATTTGCAACTAGTAACCTCACAGGCTCTTTATCTTCCTGGAAAGCAGACTTTGCTATTAATTTTTTGTCTATCTTCTCTGTCTCCTCTAACCTATTAGGATTATTGTTCTTAATAAGAACATAGGAGGCATCTAATATTTCTTGTCTGGATCTATAATTTTCAGTTAAAACTATTTCCTTTGCATCAGGATATGTTTCCTTAAACTGTAGGATATTAGAGATTGCAGCACCCCTAAATTTATATATTGCCTGGTCGTCATCTCCCACAACAGTAAGGAGAGGCCTCCTCTCCTTACCTTTTTTCTCTTTCTTTCTTTTCGAATTCTCTTTCGTTTTCTTTTTTGTTTCTTCATTCCCCAAAACCAAAGTATTTACTAATACATTCTGTGTATAGTTAGTATCTTGAAATTCATCAACCAATATATATTTAAATCTTTCTCTATATTTTGCTAAAATATTTTCTCTTTCTCTAAAAAGTTTTAATGTAAGAATTATTAAATCCCCAAAGTCTACTTTGGAATTTTCCATTTTTAAGTCTGAATACTTTTTGTAAGTTTGTGCTAATTCATTAATCTTAACGAACTCTTCCTTCTCCCCTTTGTTTTTCTTAGGTAGTGTACTAGCATATTCTAAGTATTCCTGAGGAGAAACATCCTCATCTTGTAGTCTTGAAAAGTGCCTTATTAAGTCATTAATAAATTTAGTGGGATTACCCCTTGGTCTTAGAGTTTTTAAAGATAGGTCGTAAAAATACCTTCTTAAGAAGACATACGCATGGGTAATACTCATGAGAGAGTAACCTCCATCTAGACCAATGTTGTATCCGTCTTCTCTTAAAATAGAATCGCAGAAGGAGTGAAATGTTGAAATAACTGGTTCTTCATACCCATACTCCATTTCCAAGTCTACCCTCTCTTGCATCTCCTGTGCTGCTTTTTCTGTAAAAGTTAGAGCTAAAACTTCAGAGGGCTTTGCCCAACCCTCATTCATTATTTTAATAATTCTTTGAGTTAAAACAGCTGTTTTTCCTGTACCTGCTCCTGCAATGATGAGAAGATCCCCGTCGTTGTATCCAACAGCTTTCTTCTGGTTTTCGTTTAGTCTAATTTGGGCCACTATCTAGAGAGGAAAAATAATATAGTTATGTACAGAATCACTGCTAACAATATAGCTATAACTGTTGCACAAAGAATTTTTGCAGAAGGTAACTTTTCTAATGCTTCTAATGCATATTTCTTAAAATTATTTTTCTTAGGCATTTCCATTCTGGTTTAAAATTTATTTAGCTAAGTTTTTTAATACCTTCACTTCCTCCTCTATTGTTTTAGGAGATTTCATGGCTGGAGTTTCTAATATGAAGGGTATGTTTTCAAAATTTTTGTACTTAAGGATTTTTCTAAATGTCTTGTTTCCTATCTTTCCCTCTCCTAAGTTTGCATGTCTATCTCTGTTTGAACCACACTTTGGAAGAGAGTCGTTAAGGTGAATGCTTTTAACATTTTCTAACTTAAGAACATTCTCTATATCCTTTACTACTGAGTTAAAGTCATGAACCCAGTCATATCCTGAGGCAAATGTATGTTGAGTATCTAAAACGTACCCTACTCTTTGTTTGCTTTTTACTCCTTCTCTCATCTGTGTTAGTTCTTCAAAATTTCTTCCTAAATTTTTACCTGTTCCTGCGGTTGTTTCAATGAGGAGTTTTTGGTTTCCTTTTACTTCATCTAGTACCCACTGTATGCCAGAGGATATTCTTTCCATACTTTGTTCGTAATTAAGGTCTTGTTGAGATCCAGGGTGGAAGCATACTCCTAGTATTTCACTGTCTATTTTTCTTTTTTTTATTTCTTTGGCTACTTTTTCTGCAAAGTCTAGGTAAACTACTAGGCCCATTTTCCCTAAGTGGAATAATTTTTTGTCTCCTCTTGCTAAATTGGTTAGATATATTCCATGGATTAGGATTTTTTTAATGTTTGAGGTTTCTAGTTCATTAACAAAATTTTCAATATCTTCGTCTTGTATTAACTTAGTAGCCCACCTCATTGGGGCCGTTGGCATCATTTGTATGGTATTTACTCCATACTTTTCTCCGTTTTTTATTGCGTTTTGTATACCACCTGAGGATGATACGTGTATACCTAAGTACATAGTCAATTCTAACATAAAAGATTGTATGTGAAATTTCTATTCGATTTCTTAATCTTCTGGAACTCTAATTGCCCAATTAAACCTTCTATCATAATAGAGATCTAATCTGCCTGCAGCTTTTAAGTATTTTTTAAAATCTCCATTCCCTTGAACATATGATATCCCAGGAACAATATTCCCATCCGTATCTTTAACTGGGACACTAAACCGAGGGATTCTATCTGTTTGTTGTAAACCTAAAGGCCTTAAAACCTCTTTTAACTCATCTATCATTCTTAGCAGAACCTCCTGGGCTGTTTTGTCTTGTGTAGCCATCGGATAAAAAACGAAGTCTGGAAACTCTGGAGATTCTTCATCAAATGTAAACATTTTATATTGATTTACTGTTGACAACTTCACCCCTCTTTCTTGAGCTTCCTTCCTATTGACAATAGGCTCTTCACCTCTTTCCTCCTTTTCTTTAAAAATCTCCAAAATAATATCATTGTCAGCTTTTTGTGTAGATAAAATTGCTTTTAAAACTTCCAGCCTTTTCTCCAGGGGGACATTTAAATGAACTTTATATGTGTTTTTCTCTCCTTCAAATATAATTTTTTCCTCTTCTACCGTAAGAACCTTTGAAGGGTTCTGTACTATCTCATGTAGTAATTTGTCAGACTCCCGGATGTCCCCAAAGGGCATTGGTAGGCCAAAATAGTGGTAACCATTAATCTGTTTATAGTAAATCTCTCCATGGAGTCCAAACATTGATTTTAGATACAGTTCCATCTCTTGTGGTTTTAAGTTTTTATATCCTATTTTATCTAATGCTGAATACTTAATTGCATGAATTTTTTCATATACATCTGACCTATTAGGATATCTTTTATCTAATTCCTTTGGGGTGTCCACAAGACATCTTAAGGCGTCACTTGCCGCCCTCTCCAATTCGTTTATTTCTTTAACGGTTTTTCTGAGATCTTCTACAGTAGTTGGAGTCTCTTCTTCAACAAGGGGGAATTGTTCTACTTTTAAAGTAACTTCTTCGAATGTTAGTGGCTCTGCGAATTCTGTATTTGGATCTGTTGTGATCTCGGAATTTATCATAGTTAGTACATTGTAACATATACTCCTAGATGGGATTTTAGAGTGAAGATAATGTATAATGCAGGGAGTTAAGGAGAGGTGCCTGAGTGGTCGAAAGGAGCTCACTGCTAACGAGCCGTAGGTCATA
>CAYGKF010000064.1:0-4051 GCA_964350615.1 uncultured Candidatus Saccharibacteria bacterium | reverse complement strand
GAGACAAAGGAGGCACAAGCAAGAGGATACAAACCTGGGAGATTTAGTTTCAACGTAAAAGGTGGAAGGTGTGAAAAGTGTAAGGGAGATGGTCAACAAAAAATTGAAATGCAATTTCTTCCTGACATGTACATTACCTGCGATGAATGCGAAGGCCTAAGGTACAATAAAGAGTCTCTACATATAGATTTTAAGGGTAAAAACATTGCAGAAGTTCTAAAAATGACCGTTGAGGATGCTAGAAAATTTTTTAAAAATATACCCAGAATAAAGAAAAAGCTTGATATACTAGACAAAGTTGGACTTGGATATATAGAGCTAGGACAATCCTCCCTCACCCTATCTGGAGGAGAATCACAAAGGATTAAACTAACCAAAGAGCTCTCTAAGTTACCTACTGGGCATACTGTATACATATTAGACGAACCAACTACAGGATTACATTATCATGATGTAGATAAGCTCATGAAGATCTTAACAGACTTAGTCAACAGAGGTAATACGGTATTAATCATTGAACATAATTTAGATGTTATTAAACTTTCAGATTGGGTAATCGATCTTGGCCCCGAAGGAGGAAATGAAGGAGGTAAAATTGTCGCCCAAGGAACAGTAGATGACATAATTAACGAAAAAGGTAGTTATACTGGGCAATATTTAAAAGAATACCTCAAAAATGGTTACTAACAAGCTTTGACTTATCTTTACCTCTAACCCCTCTCGCAACACTTTTGTAACACTTCAAAGAAAAGTTTGTGAAACAACTGGCCTCTTGAAAAGTGTCCTGCACAACTTTTTAAGACATAAGCGATGTTCAAAAAGTAATAGACAAAAAAATCTCCTGTCAGAAAAGTCCAAAAAGAGTGTTTAATAAAATACTGTTTAAATATTTACAATAGTGGGTATACTTAGATTGTACAAAAAAGAAATTCTAGATTTCTGAAATTTCCCTAAGTTTCACTAATATGCTTTAGCAAACAACCATTCGTTTTCACTATCTTTACCACAGTAAATACACTTTCCTTTTTTACCCTTCCCCCCGCTTGGAAGGCATCTGGTTGTTGCTTTGGTCTCATACTTTATATTTTCCTCACATTTTTCATCACCACACCAGTGAGCTTTTACAAATCCTTTGTTAGATGAAAAAGTTTCTTTAAACTCCTTTTTCTCTTCTACTCTATAGGTTTTGGATACAAGAATATCCTTGGAATTAGAATACAATCTTTCTTGAATTTTTTCTAGGGTTTCTTTTACAGCTTTGCTCACATCTCCAAATTTAATATTTACTTTACTTGAATCATCTCTTCTTACTAACACAATCCCTCCTTTTTCAATTTCGTTTTCCCCTATTTCAATTCTTACTGGAACACCTTTCTTTTCCCATTCATTAAACTTAAATCCGGCAGAAACATAGTCTCTGTCGTCAATTTCTATATCTTCTATGTGCTTTTTTAACTCTTTGTGAACGTCTTTAACATACCTAAGTACCTTTTCCTTATTAGAATCTTTAAATATTGGTATTAGAACAACCTTAATTGGAGCAATACTAGGAGGTAATACCAATCCTTTGTCATCACTATGTGTCATTACTAACGCCCCTATCATTCTTGTACTAACTCCCCAACTTGTTTGCCATGGATATTGTAATTTTCCTTTAGTATCTGCATATTGTATACCAAACACCTTTGAGAAATTTTGCCCTAGATCATGAGATGTACCAAACTGTAAAGCTTTTCCATCTTGCATCATTGCTTCTACTCCGTACGTGTCCACTGCTCCTGCAAATTTCTCAGATTGAGATTTTTTACCGTAGTAAGTTTCCATAGCTAGGTATTTCCTTGCAAATTCAACATACATATTTAACCTATCTAGTACTTCTTTTTTGGCTTCTGCATGTGTAGCGTGTACTGTATGGCCTTCTTGCCACAAAAATTCAGATGTTCTAAGAAATGGTCTAGTTCTTTTTTCCCACCTTACAATATTTGCCCATTGGTTAATTTTAAAAGGAAGATCTCGCCATGAAGTTATCCATCTGGAGAATGTGTCATACATTATGGTCTCAGATGTTGGACGAACTATTAATTCTTCCTCTAATTTAGATTCTGGATCAACTTCTACCCCTTCTCCGTCTTCTGTTTCTCTTAATCTATGATGGGTTACTACAGCACACTCTTTTGCAAAACCCTTTACATGGCTTGCTTCCTTTGAGAGAAAAGATTTTGGTATGAAAAGTGGAAAGTATGCATTCTTAGCTCCTGATTCCTTTATCATATTGTCTAATCCTTCTTGAATGTTTTCCCAAATCGCATAACCGTATGGCTTTATAACCATACAACCTCTTACGGGAGAATTCTCAGCTAGTTCAGCCTGTTCTATAATATCTAAATACCATTTTGAGTAACTTTTTTCCCTAGGTGTAATTCCTTTTTTCATAGCCCTTATTTTACACTATTTGAGACAGAAAATTAAACAGTTAAATCTTAAAGTGGTTTTACTACTAAACTACTCTAGGGTCAAAACCCCAATGTTGAGCTGCTTTAGCTAATGCACTCTCTGGATTGTCTTCTATCCACTGCTTTAGATCACCACTTCCTAACGCTATGTCTTTGGCCTGTATAACTGCTTCTACCCCCGCCTCTATTCCCCAAGGGTGGCCTAAGACTCCTCCTCCACATTGAATCATAATATCTTCTCCTAGTTGACGTAGAGATTCAGGAACACTGCCTGGATGTAAACCTCCTGATGCTACATGCCAAACAGGCTTCATTCCATACCAATTTTGACCTAGTGTAACAGCTGATTCTGGAGTTATATCCAGCTGAAGAACATCCCTTATTAATTTTGATTCACCATAATTTCCCATCTTACTCTTAGGAGCACCACCGTGCAGAGCGTCTACACCCAAAAGACGCATGATTTTAGCTTTGACAACCATAGACATTGAAAAATCCAAAATTTCACCCTTGTCATGTACCCCTGGACCCGACTCTCTAGTGAAAAGGCTATGCATAGCCCTATGTGCATGAATTGCAAGTCCAGTATCTCTTAATCTCATTGTATGAAGTGCTGAAAACCCTGTAGTAACAACGTCCATCATCATCCACCTACCCCCTTGAGCTTTAATTTTGTCTGCCCTAGATACCATAGTATCCAAATTAGAATGAGTTATATTACAGAGAAAAAACTTCTTTTTTCCAGTCTTTTTCTCAATATCTCTCCTTACCTTATGTACTAATTCACATCTTTCATCAAATTTATTAAAATGAAGGCTTGTTAAATTTTCGTCATCTTTGATTCCATGGTATTCGCCATTTCCTGCTGTAAAGAGAATCTTGGCAAGCTCTGCCTGCTCTTTAGCAGTTCTCCCAATCTTAGGTTTAGGAACTGTGAGTAAAAGAGGGCCTCTCTCTACTTGGAGCATCTCTCTTATACCATCTACACCAAACTTAGGTCCTGGAAAAGCCTCAACCATTGACTTAGGAAATCTAATGTCTAGGCATCTAAGAGCTTTAATCATCTTCATTCCTCCTACGTTCCCTACTACACCTGCTAGTAACCCAGACATGTTATCTAGTTCAAAAAGATCTACTTTGTAAGCTATTTTAAAAGTCTTGGTTTCCGGTTCTAAATCAAAGGCAGTTGCCTTCATCTTATCTGCCATCTCTACACCAGAATCTTTACCGTCATAGACCTTAGTCCATGTTCCAGTAGAACTTTCTGCAGCACAAGCGGCTACAACAGTCTCAAACTGGTCCATTTCAATACCATCTGCTAATTCAATATCTAAGTAGGTAATTAGATAATCCTCTTCAGGATTCTTTGGCTTCCAACCTTTTGGTGCAATATATTTATTTGAATATGAATCGTCTTTTTGTCCCCTTTTATTAAACATGGCAGTTTTTGATTATTTTAATTAGACTTATTTCACTAAAAACCCTATACTTCTAATATAATTATTTGTCTTAACACTTTACATTCCTACCCTTCTACTGTCAAGATAAAAGGGGAAGGAGAAACAAAAAAATGTTTACAAAATTTGCAGAAGAAAACA
>CAYGKF010000063.1:0-4060 GCA_964350615.1 uncultured Candidatus Saccharibacteria bacterium | reverse complement strand
AACAAACAATTTCAATCTCTAAAATATATCAAGTGCTAAATGAAAAATATAAATTAAGAAGTAAATACAAGAAAAATAAGTATGGACAAGCTCCTAAAGGAATTACAGATAGAGACGTTGTTCAAGCTGATACTGTTGATTTTGGTAGTGTGTATGCATATATACAACAGACAGTGTTTTGTTGACTTAGAACTGGATCTAGAGTCTTTTAGTGGGTATTCTTCTTTAATAGCTCTCTTTGAAGTATTCGGATATATTAATGTTCTTCAAACAGACGGAGGACCTGAATTTAAAGGAAAGTTCTCACAAAATATCCTTCATTTTGCCAATACCCATAGGGTTAGTAGACCCTTTAAGAAAAATGAACAAAGCTTCATTGAAAGCTTTAATAGGACGTTAAGAAAGGAATGTTTAGGATGGGGAAAGTACACAGTGAGAGAATTACCTGATATGATGGAGAGGGTTGATGAGTTTATGAAATTTTACAATAATGAGAGACCATATCTAGGTTTAGGCATGAGGATACCGAATGAGGTGGCAAGTTGTTGTATTTGCGAGTAAAGATATCGAGGTCTTAACATTTCTAGTTAACTCTAGTAACATATACGGGATGTATATTCCATTTAGTGAAAAAATAGTTAAACAGAAAACTATGAGAAAGGTTCTTTTAGTTTTAATTATTATCTTGCCCATACTCTTTGGATTGGGTATGTATTGGTTAAGAAGTACCAACTATTCTCTGTATAGAGAGATAGGTAAGGAAGATGGAATTATTGAATGGTTGCAGTTTTTTCTCTTTGGAGCTTCAGGGGTAATAGCGTTTATACTGGCCCTTAAATTTAGAAAAGTTTCTAAATTAATGTTTGTAATCTTTTTAATTGTTTCTCTTGGACTAATATTTGTAGCCGGAGAGGAGATTAGTTGGGGTCAAAGAATTTTAAATATTGATGGTCATGAGGTGTTTGATGGAGAAACAGAGATTCCCATCCTTAAATACAATGTTCAATCTGAGACTAATATACATAACTTTAAAACCTTCCATAACGAGGTAGGGTATATGTATTTAGCAATAGGGGCATATGGGTGTTTTACTTGGTTATTAGTTTGTATCTTTGACAAACTCTTTAATTTAAGAAAAAGCATTAAAAAAGTTATTCCCTTTTTCATTTCTCCTCCATATCTGTTTTTCTACTTTCTACCATTAGGAATTAATTTACTCCCAAGGAGTAAGTGGGGTATTACACCTCAAGATTATGAAATGGGGGAATTTATGTTTTCCTTAGGAGTCTTTACCTGTCTTTTACTTGCTCTTTTTTACTTTAAGAAAACCTTTGAGCAACAAGATAACAAAGAGAGTAGGTAGATCTTAAAATTTTTTAAAGAAGATTAACAATCTTTTTAATTAGCGGTCATACTTGTTAATATCTGGTCTAATGTTCTTAATTCGTCCTCCGTAGCCATTTGAGATATTGTGTACATGTATGTATCTCCTATATATCCTCCTTCATCTTCGAAGCCAAGCTCTTGTAATCTAAAGAAAGAGACCTCACATTGTGGTTCAAAGAATTCATCTCCCTCTACGGTATCATAATACAAAGCTGCTCCTATTCTTCTGAACCTTTTCTCAAGCCATTGGTATTCAGAGTAGGGGACATCTGTATAGTCTAGGTATTCTATTTCCTCTTCCATTATTTCATTGTTTAAATCTTGTTGTACTTGTTCATACTCAGAGGAACTGTCTTCAAACCTTGGGAGCTCCCTACATCCAACAAGGCCAATACCAGAAACTCCTTCAAGCTTTATTATTTCCCTTCCCTCGTTTAGTATTTGTACTCCAGTTAATCCTGTATATATTGTCCCAGAGGTTATCATTTCGGTCCCATCTCCATCGAAATATTCTACAATTTCCCATCCTGTGGGGATAATTGCAGAGAGATATTCTCCCTCGTATGTTTCCAATATCAAGGGATCCTCATTCTCAACAAATATTGTTTCAGTTTCTTCTCCTTCTTGAGAGTCAACTTCCTGTTCTTCTTGAACATTTAGTATGTTGTCAAGATTAATGTATCCATTCCTGTAGGCTATGTATCCTAGTAACAATACCGTTACTAAGGCAAGGAGGATATTTAGAATGATAACTCCTAGGTCCCTATTTTTTCCCTCTTTGGGGGGGATACTGTTAACAGGAGTATTTGGGGAGTTTGTCTGCATACTTTCTTTCTCTTCCATAATATTAAAATATTTAATTTAAATCTTCCAATGGCTCCTCACAAGCCATTAAGGTACATACAACCTCTCCATCATTACAGGAGCAAACATTACATCCATCTATGGAGTCAAAAGTTTCGTTGTGAGCATATGCCCATCCATTGTATTCACATCTTGACATTTCCCTGCCAGGGAGTTCAGAAGTAAAGACAATATAGCTGGTTAAGCCTACAACAATGGTTCCTAATGTGATACATAAACCAAGAAGGAAGGAATTATCTTTCTTTTTATATTCTTCCATACCTTAGTATATATTATTTTTCTTTAGATGATAATACTTTGTTTAACTTTGGAAGAGGTATTAACTCGTTATATATTTAAGAAGTTAGTTATGTAATATCCTGCAATAGAAGTTATTGTTGCAAGGGATGTTCCCCAAAGAATATCTATGATGGTTGTGGAAAGAGGCCACTCTTTAAATTCGAAGTTCGACTTAGCTTGAAATCGCCTCTCGACAATCACTATACAGGTTTTGTTACGATTAGTTAATACACTATGAGGTAGAGGAATCTGATATAATTTCTGTATGAACGAAGAAAAATCTGAAATGGGAGCGAATGAAACTGAGAAATATTTAACTCCTGGTCCCCAAACTCAGATAACTCCTGAAGTTGAAAAAATTGTTTCCGAGGTAAAGGGAACTGCTATTGAGAGGACAGAAAAAATCCTAGAAATGGGACCATCCTTAGTAGGTTTCAAGGAATATGATGTTAGAATATTTAGAAAAAGAACAGGGTCTCAAATTCTTCAAGATAAATATATAACTGGATGTGCAGATGCTGCGTTGGTATTTATAACTTTAGCTAGAGCTAGTGGAGTTCCTGTAAAATATGTAGAAACCATAGATGAGGAGTGGTTGAGGAAGGGAGGTAATAGTCTTATAGGGCATGTATATGCCCAAGTGTATGACGAGTTGAAAGATCAGTGGGTCTTTGTTGATCCTATGAAGAGAGAAGTTAATGTATCTATTCCAAAAGATAGCATAATTTTTAAGGAAGGCTTAGACTCTTGGGAAATTGGTATTAAGGATTTTGAAACTCAAGAGAAGCGGTTTAAAGAGTTTAGAGAAGAGTACTCTCGCAAAATACCAAAGAGTAAAATAAATTAAAATGCTTTTAAAATGAAAAACAAAGTCCTCCCAAAGAGTATAAGGATTGGAAATACATCCTCTTTAGATAAAAAAAGGAGAGTTAATACATCTGCAGGATGTTATCTTGTTCGAAAAGGTGAAGAAGGGGATATTGAATTTCTAGTTATTAAAAAAGAATGGCCAGATGGAACTGAAAGGCATGTTCTTCCTAAGGGTCATAAAGAAGGAGAAGAGGTTTTAGAAGAAACGGCCCTTAGGGAGACAAAGGAGGAGTCTGGTTATGTAGATATTACACTTCTAAGATATTTGGGTTCAAGTACGTATGAAATAGATTGGAAAGAGATTCAAATGAAAACGGATCATTATTTTTTAGCGATATTAAATAGTGATAAACAAGGTGGAAAAACAGAAGAGACATATGAGGAAGGGGTGGTTGTTGAGAATGAGTGGATAGAGTTAGAGAAGGGATTAGAGTTGCTAACTTTTGAGAATAATCCGGAGATACATGTGGTATTAAGAGATTGTTTAAAAGAAGATGTTATAAAAGGAGAGAGTTAATATTTCGGCAGGATTTTATCTAGTCCCTTATGTACTCACTATAAGTTAGCGGGGCGGAGAGGGCGGGATTCGAACCCGCGGTAGGCTATTATGACCTACGGCTCGTTAGCAGTGAGCTCCTTTCGACCACTCAGGCACCTCTCC
>CAYGKF010000062.1:0-4159 GCA_964350615.1 uncultured Candidatus Saccharibacteria bacterium | reverse complement strand
CCTACGACCGAACCATACATTGATCAAGATCCAACCACTACCACACCCCCTGGTAGTGGTAATACAACAAATAATGATGATACTGAATGTGTGAACATAAATACTGCGACTAAAGAGCAACTCGCAACTCTTAATGGAGTAGGAGATTCTACTGCAGAAAAGATAATACAAGGGAGACCATATAGCAAAGTTGAGGATCTGTTAAATGTCAGTGGTATAGGAGAAGTAACATTGGAAAAATTCAAGGATATAGCTTGTGTTTAGGGTGTTGTACGCCCTTAAGGGTGTATGTTTAACGTACCTCAGAAGGGTAAGGGGTTTGTTAAAGTATATTATTGACTACAAAATACTTCTCTTTTCTATCTTGTACATACTTTTTACCTTTTTAGCATTCAAAGTTCTGAGAAACATGTCTAGGGAGGGAACTATGGGGTTAGTTTTCATCTCTTTCTCTCTTTCTTCGTTCTTTTTGCTAAGTTTCCTGCTTTTGAGAAACATAAGCAAGGATGCGGATGGGTTAAACTCTTCTGAAAATACTGTACACAAATATGTACACTTTTTTGGATTGGGGATATTTGTTTGTAGTATAGTGATACTCGTGACGGCTAGAACACTCCCAATCTTGGAGAAAGAAAGGGTAATTGAAGAGGATATGGCCAGTTTCACAAACGAGTATGTGTTCTTTGAGGCGTATATGGCGGAAGAAGCAGACAAAAAGTATAGAAACCAGCATATAAAACTAAAGCAACTACAGGACATTTCTGTAAATGGTCAAATTCTGGATAAAAATCATGGTTTCATACTCACTAGGGTAGATAATTACGAAAATTTTTCAATAGGGCAAGTATGTAAGTTTAAAGGTACACTTATTGAGCCTGAAAATCTCTCTGATTTTGATTACAAAGCTTATTTAAGGAACCAAAGGATATTTTTCATCTTAGATAATCCAACATACGCATGTTTTAATGTTGGGGAGAGAAGGGCAGGTAATTCTATTAGAAATTTCTTGAGCGATTTAAAAGAAAATATTGTAAGCAAGATAGATGAAGAGTTGCATGAACCACATTCATCACTGTTGGCAGGAATATTATTCGGTAAGAAGAGGAGAATGGAAAGGGATTTTCAAGAAAACATTAGGGTAGCAGGGGTAAGTCATGTAATAACGGCATCGGGATACAATATTACGATATTGATAATAATGGTAAACAGAATGCTCTTTTTTCTTCCTAAAAAGGCGAAAGTAATGTCTTGTATGATATTAATCTGGTGTTTTGCAATGTTTGCAGGATTGGGGAACTCTATAATAAGAGCCTGTATAATGAATACACTCTCTTTAGTGGCTGTCCTTTTTGGAAGAGATAATAGAATCCATATATCTTTACCTTTTGCTTCCGCAGTATTTGTGTTTTTAGATCCACTAATACTCCTTAATGTAAGCTTTCTTTTGTCTATCTCTGCAATTTTAGGCCTTGTTTATATCTCTCCAATATTGGCAGGTCTAAAAGAAAAATTTACAAAAAAATTTAAATTTGTAGATAATTACATATTTCCAACTCTAAGTTGTACTATTGGAACGCTCCCTGTTTCTATTCTAACTTTTAAAACCTTTACAGTATGGTCTGTTCCTGTTAATGCGTTTGTTCTCCCAGTAGTTGAAAGTACAATGTTATGGGGTGTGTTATCGCTTTTATTTACAAACATTCACAACCCACTTTCCAAATTTTTCTTTACGATAGTAACTCTCCAGTTAAAATATTTAGAATATATTGTAAATAGAGTAGGAGATATGGGGTTTGGATCTTGGGAGATAACTGAAAATATTGCTGTTATAGTAGCCATAGGAGTGCTTCTGTTGATTTTACTTTCCGTAATATATCTTTATCCCATAGATAATGAAAAATATAACTACTATCTTAAAAATAACTAAAGGATTCTTTTTTAACAACATTGTTAACATAGTATTTTTTATCCTTGCAATGTATGTATTTGTTCTTTCAGGGCAAATACAAACAGGCAGTCCTGAGATCATATTCTTTGATGTTGGACAAGGAGATGCCATTTTCATACAACAAGATAACTTCCAGGTTCTCACAGATGGAGGCCCAGATGATGCCATAATTTATCATTTAGCAAATAAAATGCCTGTTGATGATAAAACAATTGAAATAGTTGTATTAACACATCCACACGAAGACCATATAAGAGGATTAATGAATGTGTTAGATGAATTTATAGTAGAAAAAGTATTTATTAATAGAATAAAGTATGAAAATAAAGCGTACCGTTACCTTTTAGAACATTATGAAGATATTATAGTAGAGGTCAAAGATGGTGACACCTTCAAATATGGTGATATACTAGGTACCGTGATATATCCCCCTAAGGGCAAGAAAGTACAAGATAGAAACATAAATAACGAATCTGTAGTAATATTAGCAGAGGTGCGGGATTATAGGGTACTACTTATGGGAGATGCGGAACATGAAGTAGAAAAACAGCTTCTTGCTTCTCGTCAGTTAGAAAATATTTACATTCTTAAGGCAGGTCATCACTGTTCCAAAACCGCGACTTCCGATATGTTTCTCAGCGACACAAATCCACAGTTAGCAATTTGTTCCTGTGGGGAAGGCAATAAATTTGGACATCCTGACTATGAAACTCTTGAAAAATTTCAAAACCTCGGTGTTCAATATTTAGTAACATACAAAGAAGGGAATATAGTTATTAAATTTAATGATTTGTGATAAAATCCTTGTAGTAAACAGATTCTAAGACATCTGTATCGTATGTGTACCTGTAGCTCAACTGGATAGAGCATTGGTTTGCGGAACCAAAGGTTGTCGGTTCAACTCCGGCCAGGTACGTCTTCTCACTACCTTTAAGATAGTCAATAACCTCTGTCTGACAAGGACTATATGTGTTTTCCACAAAGAATTTAATATTCTATAGGTAATGTGAGGTTCCTTTTGTCAATTGCTTCTTTTAGATTAATATTACACTCTTGTAGTACTTCTATGTAATTTCATAGTAAAAAATGGTAGTATTTGGTTCAAGAATTAGGTTTTGGGTGTGCACCCGTGGCTCAACTGGATAGAGCATCGGTCTTCGGAACCGAGGGTTGGGGGTTCGAATCCCTCCGGGTGCGTATGCTATTATGTATAAACAATGGAAATAAAAGAAAAAATAACACAACTAATATCTGAAGTCCTACGAAAAAAGAAAATTGATTTCTCTACTAAAGATATTGTTGTAGAAATACCTAATGATTCTAGTCACGGACATTACTCAACAAACATAGCAATGAGGCTATCTTCTCAACTTAAAAAGAATCCATTAGATACAGCGCGAGAATTAATAAAGGATATAAAAAAAGATCTAGATATTTCCAAGATTGAAGTAGCTAAACCTGGCTTCATTAACTTCTATGTCTCAAATAGGTATCTACTTTCAGAAATATCTAAAATAGCTAATAGCAAAGGGGAATACCCCCATTTGGAAAACAAAAAGGGTAGAAAGATAGTAATTGAATATACTGATGCTAATCCATTCAAAGAATTCCACATAGGCCATTTGTATACTAATAGTGTGGGAGAGTCCTTTGCAAGGCTCCAGGAAGCCATAGGAGCAGATGTAAAAAGGGCTAACTACCAGGGAGATGTTGGATTGCATGTAGCAAAGACGCTCTGGGGTTTAGAAGAAAAATTAAAAGAAGACGAAATTTCCTTTGAACAAATTGAAAAGTTATCCTTAAGTGAAAGGGTTATGTACTTAGGACAAGCTTATGTTCTTGGAGCGGAGTGCTACGACGAGCTTAAAGACGAACTAGCACAAAAGGAGATAGACAAGATCAACGTATATATATATTCTTTAGTGTCAGGGACCTTAAAGGAAAAGGACTTTACGGAATACGAAAAAATTAATCTTTCAGAGAGATATAAGAAGGGTAGGCAATGGTGTTTGGACTACTTTGAAGAAATATATGAAAAATTAGGCACTAATTTTGACTACTACTTCTTTGAAAGTGAGGTAGGACAAGCAGGCTTAGAGATTGTAATGAAAAATATAGGAAAGGTTTTTGAAGAAGATGATGGGAGCATAATATATAGAGGGGATGAAAAGAAAAATCTTCATACTAGGGTTTTTGTAAATAAACATGGTG
>CAYGKF010000061.1:0-4239 GCA_964350615.1 uncultured Candidatus Saccharibacteria bacterium | reverse complement strand
TGTAAGCAACACTCCCCTTTTTTATTTCTATTAAACTTTGCTGTGTGTAGAGAGGAATAAAAACATATTCTATAAGCTAGCGGGATGAGGCGCCTGGGACTCGAACCCAGCACCTACTGCTTAAAAGGCAGTTGCTCTACCGGATGAGCTAGCGCCCCACTACTAAAAGAACTAGGGCTATTATACTACTATCTTTTTACCTAATACAAGGCTAACTAAATAATTCCCTGCCATATATTAAATCTAGATTAACTTGAAAGAAACTAATGTTTACATTAAAAAAGTTTTAGAATATAATAGCTATTATCACGATGAGAGGACTACCAAAGGTTTCTGTACCGCGGGAATGCCTCTCACTTTTTATCTCTGCACCTTCTCCTTTATACTAGAAATTAGCATTATCCTTCCAGAAAATTCCCTTAGTAAAGAAGAATATTTTTTACTAGGAGCAATAATTTTCAATAATTTATCTTTTTTACTCAGGTAATCAATTAGACAATAAAAGTCACCATCTCCTGATACAATTACAGCTTTATTGTATTCATCTTTTTTATCTACAGCATACAGCACTAACTCTGCATCTACATTCCCCTTTATTTTAACCTTCCTAGGAGTTTTTATTCTTAAAGTCGGTTTAAATATTAAAACATATCCACATTTTTCAAGAGTTGAGTAAAGATTACTATTGGATGATACATATCCGATGAATAAGAAAGCTTTGGAGACATTATACTGATCCTTTAGAAATTTTCTAAACTTACCCCAATCTAAAACCCAGCCCTGACTTCTTACACCTAAATTAAGGTTTTGACTATCTATAAACGCATAAGCTTTTTTGTTTTTGTAAGACATAGATATATCTTACAAAACAAATATTAAATCTAGATTAACTACAAAACATTCCTAACAGGCTTATAACTCCTCCTATGTATCTTGGTAGCACCATACTTCTTTAAAGCCTCTAGGTGTTGTTTAGTACCATAACCTACATGCTTATCAAAACCATACATAGGATATTTAATATGATAATCCCTCATGATTTTATCCCTTGTAACCTTAGCTAATACAGAACCTGCTGCTATTGAATAATGATACATATCCCCCTTTTTAATCCTGTCCATCTTGTAGTTCTTAATACTTAAAATATTCACACCATCTGCAATAATATAATCTATTTTCTTCCCCAACTTTCTCTCTACTACCTCTAAAACAGTAGTCATTGCTTGAAGTACTGCCTTCTGTATACCCATCTCATCTATCTCCCTAGGACCTACCATACCCACAGCGTATGCTAAAGAGTTTTTTTTAATCTCGATATATGCCTCATTCCTCTGCTTCTCTGTCATTTCTTTACTATCTCTAACCTTAGGTATAATTTGACTAAAATCATTAATAACAACCCCTCCTGCTACCACAGGACCTGCTAAGGGTCCTCTACCAGCTTCATCAATAGCTAAAACTAGCTTATGACCCTTTTTCCATAGTTTTTCTTCTAATTTTATATCTGGATATGTCATATAGATATATGCTACCATATGTACATGAAAAATTTACTAACTACCGTACTAATACTTACCTTTTTCTCATTGCTTTTTTCCTTTTCTCTTGCGCAAACAGATGAATTAGAAATTTCTCCAGAGACAGATGTTGAATTTAATATACCTACATCCCAGGAAGATAATAATGAAGAGGCAGAGGATACTCAAGAGCAAACAGACGAGGAAAGAGAATCTCTAGCAGAATCTCTACAACAGCAAGAGGTAGAACAGATACAAGCTCAGAGTTATTCTTTCTGGACAATATTGGGAGCAATATTAATACCAAGTATTTTTATTATACTTGCATACCTAATCCTAAAATCTTTCCAAACCTAACTGGACAGGATTTCTCTTATGCTTTAATATGTATGTGTATATATTTAATTTTAGTTTTTTAATAATATGCAAAATAATACAGAATCATTCTTTAAAGGACTTTTGTTAGGAACAGTAGCAGGAGCAATTGCTGGTATCCTTCTTGCTCCTAAATCAGGGGCTGAAACAAGAGAGGATATAAAGAAGTTGGCAGTAGATCTAAAAGATAAGGCTGATGATCTTTACTCTAACGCTAAAAAGGAAGTAGAGAAGAAAATTGCTCAAGTTAAAAGAGCTGGAGAAAAGATAGATGAGGGTAGATACAAAGCATTAGTATCTGAAGTTGTAGAAGAATTTAAACAGGATGCACAGGTTACATCTTCTGTAGCCAAGAGATTGGGTGAACAGTTAAAATCTGACTGGAGTATGGTAAAGGAAGAGGTTGGTAAGTAACTTTATATTGAAATCTAACAAAAGGAGGGGCTAGAAATAGTCCCTTTTTCTTTGTAAAATAACAATATGCGAGAGTAGTTCAGTTTGGTAGAACGTCTGCTTCCCAAGCAGAAGGTCGCGGGTTCGAACCCCGTCTCTCGCTTTTTAATTATTAGTCTTAGGTATGGAAAAAGAAACAAGAGAGAAAATAGGACAGAATACACTAGAATATAGAAAAGCAGAATACGGAATAATTCAATTACTTAAGAAACATTCTATTCCTATACATCTTTGGGATAAAGGAGAAGCAAAAACTGTAGACAGGCTTGTAGCAGAAATTATAGAGGGAGACTCTGTACTACAGGTATTTAATGGTGAGTTGGTTAGGAAATTACGATGTGTAGATGTAGAAGTAACACATAATTATTTAGGACAAGAATTAAGACTAAAAGAAGCAAAACAGGTATTCCCCGATGGTAGAGAAAGACACAGAGATTATTATGGAGTTAGTGAAAAAATAGTCCTCGGAGAAGATCTCTTTAAAGGGACACAAAGAGCATTACAAGAAGAACTTAGTATAAGTAAGGAGATTACAGAAAAAGAACTTGGAATAACCTTTGTAGATGAATTATTTGAACAACTTACTTCTCAAAGCTATCCTGGATTAACAACACATTACACCGTATACAAGATGAAAGCAGAGCTACCTCCAAGCGAATTCAATCCTGAGGGTTATATAGAAGAGGCAGAAAATTTAATTACCTACTTTGTCTGGGAAGAAGTTGAATAAAGCTTTTAAAATCATTTGACACCCTCCGCTACATATAATGTAAAAATATTAAGTAGTAAAACAACCTGAACAAACTACTTCTACCACTGTCCCTAAGAAAAAATCAAACACCCTACTCTATCGAATATGAGGTCGAAGAGGGAGAAGATGGAGAAACATGGCTTTACAAAGAGAGTACAGAAGAAACTGTAGATAGTGAATTAGAAAAAGCTAATTTAATAAACAGTAACTTCCCAGACGACATTCCATTATCTGGAGGAATAGTTACTGCATCTTCGTATGACAGTGATTACTCTATAGATGTAAAGATTGACATAAACTCTACTGTAGAAGAGATACTAGATTGGTATGAAAATGTTCTTGAAGAAGAAGGTTGGGTAATTACATCCCGATCCTCTCAAGAAACTGCAGAAGCATGGGTTTCTGGTCGTTTAGAATTTGAACCAGAGGATGGTGAAAGAAGTGTTAGAATTTCACTAGATACTAATCCATACCAAGATTTCACAACCATTACTATTACAGAGTATCTTTACTAAATAGTTACTAAATATTGACAAGGAGGTATCGTTTTTATACGATATCTCTTGTCGATTTATCACATCTCTGTTACAATATTGTTACATTTGCTGATGTAGCTCAGTTGGTAGAGCATTCCCTTCGTAAGGGAACGGTCGATGGTTCGAAACCATCCATCAGCTTTTCTCTAATAAGAGAAATTAGAAATAAGTGATTAGTTAAAAGAATATCTTTAAAAATAATAATTAATGAGAACACCTAAATACACACTTACAAACCTAATACTTAACTACATAGTTAAATATGAACTTAGTATTAACAACCTTAAACACAACCAACTACCAGACAAACATAAACTACCCCTTGAAGAAAAATATGGTGCACAAGACACACATAACCTAGGAGAGTTAGTTGGTAACAGTATTGGGTACAACCAAGCCCTACTTATACAAAGAGGACAAGAAATGCCCTCTCAGAAAAAAGAATTAAAACTTTTTACTAACTTTAGAAACGCTAAAGACTTTGTTAAGTCATACAATGACAGTAATTCGCTTAAACCTTCTGTAGACCTGGCATCACACATTAATAAATTAGTAATGAAGGGTATTGTAGATGAATGGGATTTGTCTAAATTAAGAAGCTTTTCTG
>CAYGKF010000060.1:0-4293 GCA_964350615.1 uncultured Candidatus Saccharibacteria bacterium | reverse complement strand
GCAGTAGCATATGTACCTAGAAACTCTCCTAAATCATTTACCAATGTTCTAATATATGTACCGCTTGAGCATATAATATTAAAGCTTACATATGGCCATAGATACTCCACAATATTAAATTTCTTAATTGTAACTTCTTTAGGTTTTAATTTTACCTCTACTCCTTTTCTTGCATACTCATAGGCTTTTTTGCCTTTAATTTTCTTAGCAGAAAATTGTGGGGGAGTTTGAAGAATATTTCCAATAAATTCTTTTTGTAAAATTTGTTCTAACTTTTCCTTTTCAATTTTCTTGAGCTCCTCGGACACATTGACCTTCTTGCCTGTAACATCCTGCGTATCTGTAGAATAGCCAAACTCTGCTTTAACAATATATTCTTTTTCCATATTTAGGATATTAACCATTTGCTTGGTATATTTTCCCAATAGTATTATTAGTAAGCCTGTTGCAAAGGGATCCAGTGTACCAGCATGACCAATTTTTTGACCTTTAGGTAAAACTTTCTTTAATTTCCTAATAACATCGTAGGAAGTAATACCTTTTTGCTTGTTTATTAACAAAATTCCGTTTATCATCTATTATATATACATAACATAATACCTGATTATACATCATGATTAATGGAATAACTTTGGGAATTATAATGATCGCAGTACTTTTAGTTGGAGCTTTTATTCTTACATTATTAATTAACGCATTTCTAATTCCTCTTTTTAAGACTCCAAAGAAGGTGTTGTTAGAAATTGTAGATATTATGGATCCTAAGAAGGAGGATCATATTGTAGATTTGGGTAGTGGTGATGGAAGAATTCTTTTTAAAGCACATAGGGTTAGTGGTTGTAAGTGTACAGGTTATGATATTTCCCCAATCATGTTAATTGTTGCTAGAACTAAAAAGGTTTTACAATTTCCTTTGAGTAAGGATTTTGTATTTGAGGCTGAGGATATTTTTAAGGTTAATTTAGAAAAATTTACTAAGGTTTATTGTTATTTAGATGAAAAGAGTATGAGTATATTACAACCTAGGTTAGAAGATTTTGTTAAGAATGGGGGAGGGGTGTATTCGTATAAGTATGGGATAGAGGATATAGACAATGAAAAGAAAGTTGTACTTAGTGATGGAGAGGGATTATATATTTACAGAAATTCCCAAAACTAACATCTCTTATACTCTCAAGCTACTCTTGCTCACAAAAAGTAGAAAGGAATCTAAGAGAACAATTAAAAACTTTTTCAGGACTCTCCCCATACGTAAGTTCCTTGCCCTCCTTACCATTTTGCTTTGCAATAGCAACATACTTTACATCTAGCTTTCTTTTTTCACATACAATATATTCAATATAAAATTCCCTTTCTAAACCAATACTATACATACCATCCTCTTTAGAGAAAATTGACCCATACTTGCTACTACTACCATTAGAGAGTATCTCACAGACAGTATCGTTCTCAATAGTTTTTTCCTCTACCATAGAAACCATATGATTCTTTAATTCAAACATATGCATGTCTCGTTCTTTTTCTGACAGCTTCTCTTGGTCGTCAAATAGGTGATTTTCAAGAAACATAATTGTATGTAGTAAAATTATTTTTTCATTATACCAAACCATACTTAAATCACGATATAATATAACCATGCCAACATACGAACCCTTAGCATCAAAATATAGACCCAAAGATTTAAAAAACTTTGTAGGTCAAGAACACCTAATAGGCCAAAACAGTCCCATTAAAAAATTCCTCGAAACAGAAAATATTCCCTCCATGATATTCTGGGGTCCCCCAGGTACTGGTAAAACTACATTAGCCTACATAATCTCTCGTAATTTGTACTATGACTTTCACAAACTTCAAGCTGTAACAAGTGGAAAGGACGATTTAAGAAAAATAATAAAGATTGCAACATCCAACCAACAGTACGGTAAAAAAACAATACTCTTCTTAGATGAAATACACAGATGGAACAAAGCTCAACAAGATGCTCTACTTCCTTATGTAGAAAAAGGTTTAATTACCCTCATAGGAGCAACTACAGAAAACCCTTCCTTTACAGTTAATTCTCCACTTCTTTCTAGAACCAAAGTTTTTGTTTTTAAACAACAAACAGAGGAAGATATTTACAATTTACTAAAGAAAATAGCAAAGAAAGAATTCCCAGAGGTAAGTATAAATAAAAAAGAATTAGAAACAATGGCAAACCTCTCTAATGGTGACATTAGATCTGGACTAAATATATTAGAAATGGCAACAACCATAGCAATATCTCAAAAGAAGGAGGGTAAGAAAGCTAGGGTAACAGAAAAAATATTACAAGACACAATACAGAAACCAATATATTACGACAAGAATGGGGAAGAACATTACAATATAATATCTGCAATACATAAATCCATGAGGTCTTCTAATCCAGATGCTGCAGCATATTGGGTTGGGAGAATGTTAAGTGCCGGAGAAGATCCTTTGTATATTGCAAGAAGGTTACTTAGGTTTGCAAGTGAAGATATTGGTAATGCAAAACCTACTGCTTTAGTTCTAGCAAATACAGTTTACGAAGCGTGTCAAAAGATTGGTATGCCAGAATGTGAAGTGTTTTTAATACAACTTGCAATATATCTTTCCAACGCACCCAAAGATAATACCGCATACATGGTAGAGAACATGGTTAAACAAGATATTGAAAAACATGGTAATTTACCAGTACCTCTACATATTAGAAATGCACCAACTAAACTAATGAAAGACCTAGATTACGGAATAGGTTACGAATATGATCATGACTTAGAGAGTAAAAAATCCAACCAACAGTGTATGCCAGATAAATTAAAGAATAGGAAATATATTAAGAAGTAATTAAAAATACTCAACACCACTTCTGTTAAGTGGAAAAGTTACTACAATATATATATAATATCTTGGATGGAAATTAAAAAAGACAAAGAAATAATAGAAAGAATCCTTACAAAAGGAGTAGAACAAATACTCCCTACTGAACAAGCTCTTAGAGATTTACTAGAGAGTAGTAAAAGAATAAAAATATACCAAGGATTTGACCCTACTGCGGATACCCTACACATAGGACATACAGTAGGTATGAGAAAGTTAGAAGATTTTCGTAAATTAGGACACCATATAATATTCCTCATAGGAGACTTCACAGCAAGAGTAGGGGACCCTTCTGACAAAACAGCAGTTAGACAGATGCTTACAAAAGAACAGGTAGAGGAAAACATGAAGAAATATAAAGAACAAGCCTCTAAGATTATAGATATAGACAACAAGGAAAACCCCGTTGAAATTCTTTACAACAGTGAGTGGTTAGAAAAGCTGAATTTTGCAGACATCATAGACCTAACCTCCAAATTCACAGTACAACAAATGATAAAAAGAGACATGTTCCAAAAGAGATTAGAAAACAACAAGCCAATTTACATAAACGAATTCCTTTACCCTGTAATGCAAGGATATGACTGTGTAGTTATGGATGTAGATGTAGAAGTAGGAGGAAATGACCAACTCTTTAATATGCTTGCAGGAAGAGATTTAATAATGTCTGAACTTAAGAAAGAAAAAATAGTTTTAGCTGGAAAACTTCTAGCTACTGCAGATGGAAGTAAAATGGGAAAGAGTGAAGGCAATATGATAAAAATGAATGACACTCCAGAAGATATATATGGAAAAGTAATGGCATTTAATGATGATATGATAATAAACGCTTTTGAAATACTAACCTTAGCCTCTATAGATGAAGTTAAAAAACACCAAGAGAGATTAGATTCTAAAGAAAACCCAATGACCCTTAAAAAAGAATTAGCCCTTAGGGTAACGTCTGAAATAACTAGTGAAGAGCAAGCACAGAAAGCTCAAGAGTATTTTGAGTCAATATTTCAAAATCAAGATAAAGACGCAGACATTCCTACAAAAGAAATATCCCAAAAAGAGATACCTCTAAACGAACTTTTGGTTGAAGTTAAATTTGCTAAAAGTAAATCAGAAGCAAAAAGATTAATAGAACAGGGTGCTGTTAAAATAGACGACAAAAAGATCACCCAATATAACTACCCAATAAGAGCTTCTAGACCCTTAAATCTTAGGGCTGGAAGGCAATTATGTAAGATTACATACAGGCCATAACCAGAAGAAAAAGGCACATCTTCTCTTCTGGTAATTACATGACCTTTTTAAATATGGACAAAAAAATAGAAAAGAAAATAAAAGAATTACTTAAAGAAGTTCCAGAACAATTTAAAGACATTGTTCTTACCTCCATAGAGTATGTACAACAGTATCATAAAG
>CAYGKF010000059.1:0-4481 GCA_964350615.1 uncultured Candidatus Saccharibacteria bacterium | reverse complement strand
CATTTGCTATCCTTACAGCATTTACAGCATTAGTCGTTGGCCTTAATGTTAGACTCGTTGTCGTCCCTATTACCAATGGTGTCGTCAAAGACGTACTCGCACTTAACGTCGTAAACGCTCCTGTGTTAGCTGTCGTACTCCC
Organism: uncultured Candidatus Saccharibacteria bacterium; assembly: GCA_964350615.1. Lineage (GTDB taxonomy): Bacteria > Patescibacteriota > Dojkabacteria > SC72 > SC72 > UBA2177. The sequence continues at coordinate 4,339 of CAYGKF010000059.1, read as the reverse complement.
TATTGCCCCTGGTGCAGCCCACGTACTCCCAAGCAAAGAAGAAGCATTAATCGTTCCCGTACTTGTATAATCCAAAGATGCTCCTGCTCCTACTACCATCGCTGCCTGAGTATTAGTACCACTAGTAAGCCCTGAAAAAGCCATTTCACTAGCTGCACCAGCACTATCCGAATATTTTGACCTAACAGCATACGCCGTAGCCTGTACAGACATCCTAGTGAATGTCTCTGTATAAGAATTACCACCTGCGGGATCAAAACCAATCTCAACATAAACAGTATTCTCTGCTTGTATTAAAGCATCTACCGAACTATACGAACCCGCCGTAGGAGAAGGATCTGAACCCAAAGAAAGATTAAAAACCCCCTTGTATTGCCCTATCTCAACATTAGAAAACACCTCCGTTAACAAAAGTGTACCTGCAGAAGATGCGTTGTAATATCTAATTCTAAAATCACAAGTGTCGTTCGCAGCCCCATCTACAACACAAGCAGGAGAACCTGCAGAAACATTAAGACCTTCATACCCAGTATCATTTCTAACAATCTTTCCCTGAAGATTTATCGTATATGCTGAATAAATAGGCCTTTGCAAAAAACCAAAGAAAAAGAGAACTGAAAGTAAAATTCCTGAAAAAATGATTACAAATTTTGATACTTTTAGGTGTTTTTTTTCTTGCATGTTTTCGGGACAGTAGAAAACGCTGTTTTAATAGTCTAATTTTAACACCCCAACCTTAGAACAATAATAGAGTAAAACAGCAAAACTGTCAAGTGTTTTGGACAAGATTTTACAACGGAGAAAAACTTAGACCACTACGTTCACAATTCTGTTTTCAACATAGATTAGCTTCTTAATATCTTTATCTTCTAAATATGGCTTAAAATCCTTTTCTAACAATACTTTCTGCTGCACCTCCTCTTCAGTTATACCTGAAAACACTGTTATTTTACCCCTTACCTTACCATTAATTTGTACTGGTATCTCAAGCTCTTCATCTACAAGATGCTCTTTTTTAACCTCTGGCCACCCCTGCATATGTACGCTGTACTTATGACCTGTTTTTTCCCAAATCTCTTCTGCAAGGTGGGGGAAAATTGGAGCAGAAATTATCATTATTTTTTCTAGATCCTCTTTTGAAAAAATTTCTTGGTTAAATTCATTGTAAAATTCCATGAGAGCAGATATGGTTGTGTTAAATTTGAAATTTAAAATGTCCTGCTCTACTCTGTCGACAAGTTTAGAAACTGCTCTTTGAGTTTTTGGTAAACTTTTCTCTTTTTTATCCCAAGATGATAATAGGAACCTGTAGTATTTGGAAACAAATCTTTTTACACCGTTTATGGTTTCTGTATTCCAAAGCACATCTCCCTCGTATGGACCCATGAACATCATGTAAGCTCGTACAACATCTACACCATATTTTCCTATAATCTCATCCGGATTAATTACATTCCCTACAGACTTAGACATCTTGGTTTCATCTTCCCCTAGTACATTCCCATGGATTGTCCTTTTCTGGTAAGGTTCTTTTGTTGGTACAATGCCAATGTCGTAAAGGAATTTGTGCCAGAACCTTGAATAAAGAAGATGTAAGGTTACATGTTCCGCTCCTCCTTCGTAATGATTTACAGGCATCCAATATTTCAGTTTATCTTCATTAGCAAGTTTGTCCGAATTCTTTGGGTCGGTGTATCTTAAGAAATACCAACTAGAACCTGCCCAATTAGGCATTGTATCAGTCTCTCTTTTAGCAGGACCCTCACATTTAGGACATGTGGTATTAACCCAATCATCAATATTAGCTAGCGGAGATTGACCTATATCTGTTGGCTCGTAACTGTCAACTACTGGTAATTCAAGAGGTAATTGCTCTTCTAAAAGAGGTACTACCCCACATTTCTCACAATGTACAACCGGTATTGGTTCTCCCCAATATCTTTGTCTAGAAAATATCCAATCTCTAAGATGATATCTTACAATTACATCTCCCATTCCCTTTTCCTTGAGGTAGATGCCTAACTTCACCCTTGCCTCTTGAGTGCTAAGTCCGTTCAGAAAACCAGAGTTAAAGACCTTGCCTTCTCCTTCGTAAACTTCTTCTACAGATGTTATTGGGCTTCTATCTCCTTTTTGATCTTCAATAACGCGTATAACTGGTAATTCATACTTCTGAGCGAATTCAAAGTCCCTTTTGTCATGTGCAGGCACTCCTACCACCATACCGGTCCCAACCGTTGTTAGAACAAAGTCCGCGAGATATATTGGCAAACTTTTATTAGTTATGCTATTTTTACAGTATAGGCCCATTGCAACACCACTCTTCTCTCTTGTGTCACTAATTCTATCTAAGTCAGATTTTTTCTTACTTTCTTCTTGGTATTTCTCTACCTCTTTCTTAGTATCTTCATCCATATACTTCTTTAACTTCTCAACAACCTGATGTTCTGGAGCAATTACTACAAAGGTTGATCCAAATTGAGTATCTGGCCTTGTTGTAGAAATAAGTACTTTTTCATCAGTATCCTCTATCTCATACTCTATGTCATACCAAGTTTTCTTACCTATCCAATTTCTCTGTCTTACCTTAACACTCTCCCAATAATCTGTTAAATCAAGGTCTCTGTCTAATCTGTCAGCATATTCCGTAATCTTTAATATCCATTGACTAATATTTCTTCTCTCAACTATTTCATTACACCTTTCATGCTTACCATCTACCACCTCTTCGTTTGCACAACCTGTTTTACATTTCGGACACCAGTTAATTGGCTTCTCTGCCTTATATGCTAAGCCTTTTTCTAAAAGCTTTAGAAATATCCACTGGGTCCATTTGTAATATTCAGGATCTGTGGTATTAACCTCTCTGCTCCAGTCAAAAGATAGGCCTAAACTGTGTAATTGTTTTCGAAAGGTGTTAATATTTTCTTTTGTAATATCCTGAGGAGGTCTTTTTACTTTAATAGCGTAGTTCTCTGTAGGTAGACCAAATGCGTCCCAACCTATGGGGAAGAGTACATTTTGTCCTTTCATTCTTCTTAATCTAGCTACTACATCCATCATTGAGTAGTTTCTAGTATGCCCCATGTGCATGCTATCCCCTGATGGATAAGGAAATTCAGCTAAGAGGTAGTACTTTTCTTTGTCTTTAGCAAAGTCTTGGGCTTCATAAAAAAGGTCTTTAAACCACTTCTTTTGCCATTTAGATTCAAATTGTTCTGGTTTGTACTCTACTAACATAGTTAAGTATATATTAATGGAGAATATTTTACATTAAAAAAGAAAGTATTGGAAGGAAAGGGTTTATTAATTTGTGGAACATGGGTGTGGAACAAATTAAGAGTCGTATACAATTATTGATTACTATTCGCAGTAACAAAAAATAGGAAGTCTTCTCTGTTGATAACATTAAAGTCGGAGTTGTCATATTCCCCTATCCATTCTTTAGGAGCTTTGATCTTTTGATCTCCCCATTTAAATTCATATCCGTGTAGTTTTCCACCTCTCTCTTCGATCAAATCTATCTCTTTTTGGTCGTACGTCCTCCAGAAATAGTAGTTTACAGACAGCTTATTGTATGAATTCCTCTTCATTCTTTCTACCATAAGAAAGTTCTCCCATAGTTGACCCACATCATTTCTTGTGTCTAAATTGTTAAAATTCCTGATAAGGGAGTTCCGTATTCCATTGTCATAGAAGTAATATTTGTCCATCTTATTTATCTCTTTCCTTAAATTCCTTGAGAAACCACTTAAGCTGAAAATAACAAAAGATTTTTCTAAAAGGTCCAGATATCTCTTAACTGTTTTATTATCTATCCCTAAATTTTTACTTAATTTTACTGTAGAAACTTCACTCCCTACTTGAAAAGCGAGAAGTTTCAACAAATCAATAACTAGCTGAGATCTCTTGACCTTATTAAATTCCAATATGTCTTTTATTAAATAAGAGTCCCTGATTTCATTAATACGGTTTTCCTTTTCTCCAGAACTTTTTAAATTAACAACATTTGGATACATTCCATAAATTAAAAATTCTTCTATCCTTCTGGAGACATCATACTCTGAATTATCTTTCAGAAGCTCTTCTATTGATATAGGATAGAGTTTTATAAGATTTTTTCTCCCAGTAAGAGGCTCTGATGTAGAATTAGCAAGATCAAAAGAGGAAGAACCCGTAACTATTACATAAATATTTTCAATATTGTCAACTATAAGTTTCAATGCCCGCCCAATATTGTCAATTTTCTGAGCTTCGTCTATGACTAATAGCTCAACCCCTGAAACAATCTTTTTAATTGAATATAAATCACATTTAGATAAATCCTTTGCAAATTGGA
>CAYGKF010000058.1:0-4576 GCA_964350615.1 uncultured Candidatus Saccharibacteria bacterium | reverse complement strand
AAAAGGTTTTAGTCAAGTTTGATAAAAAACAAAGAGCTATTACCCCTGGACAATCGGTTGTTTTTTACAAAAAAGATACTGTACTTGGGGGAGGGACAATATATCCAGACGAAGACAGAAAAACTAATACCTAGTATCTATACACCACCTACAATCTAGCCACAAAATCAATTGTAAAGATATTACATCCTCAATTCCCAAAGACCATGTATATTACAATATGCTCTAACAATGTAATTAGGAGAATCTTTTAGATCAAATCTAGCCTCTGGTTTATCTGTTGGTTCTAAATATACTCTGTTTACTTCATTCCCAACAATATACTCTATCCATTCAATGTAATGAGCTTCCTCCATTGGATGAAGAGTCTCTCCTATTGTTACCCTTAGTTTTCCATCTTCAAAGAAAAGAGCCGGTAAGTGCTTTTCAAAACCCTCATCCTCTATATGTTCCTCTTGTAATACCATAGGTTTATCACAACACACTAAAGTACCAACTCCTGTGTGTACAACTTGAACTATATTGCCACACACCTCACACTTATATACTTGATTTAACCGAGTCATATTTAAACTCTTTTAAAATTTATTTCTCTCTTTAGTATATATTAAAACTCCTCTTTGTGATAGAATGACTCTCTGCATATGACAAATTCCCTTATAGATAAGAACAATATAAGAAATGTAGCTATTATTGCGCACGTAGACCATGGTAAAACAACCCTGGTTGACGCCTTTATGAAGCAAACTCACATGTTTAGAGATAATGAAGAAGAAATGTTTCAAGAGAGAATATTAGATGTAGGTGAACTAGAAAAAGAAAAAGGAATTACAATTAATGCTAAGAATATATCTATTAGGTATAAGGATACAAAAATAAACATTGTAGATACTCCTGGCCATGCTGACTTTGGAGGAGAAGTTGAAAGAACTCTAAACCTAGCAGACAGTTGTCTACTCTTAGTTGATGCAAAAGAAGGTTGTATGCCTCAAACAAAATTTGTGTTAAAAAGAGCCCTAGAGTTAGGTCTTAAACCTATTGTAGTTGTAAACAAAATAGACAGAAAATTAGCAGATATTAAAAAAACGGTATCTAAAATACAAGATCTTTTTCTTAATCTTGCAACAGAAGAAGAACAATTAGATTTTCCTGTTTATTATGCTATTGCTACAGAAGGAAAAGTATGGAAAGAAATTCCTGAGGGTGACCTTAGAACAGCTAACAGTATCCTAGGGGATTTAACTCCAATACTTGATGGTATTGTAGAAACACTTCCAGCTCCAAAAGGAGATATCTCAAAACCATTCCAAATGCAAATAACCTCTATCGAATACAATGAACACTTAGGAAGGTATTTGATTGGTAAAATTGCAAACGGAAAAGTAAAAACAGATGATCCAGTAGTACTAGTTTCAAACAAAGAAGGCTTTGAAAAGAAACAGGGAAGAGTAAAAGAGATTTTTGTAAAAGAAGGCCTAGAATGGATAAAGGTTGAAGAATGTAGTGCAGGAGAAATAATTGCAATTACTGGGACAGATTCAACAGCCATTGGTGCTACTCTTTGTAGTATAGATAGCCCCGTTACTTTACCAGAAATTAAAATAAGCCCACCATCTGTAAGAGTAAAATTTACTGCTAACACTTCACCTTTTGCAGGTAAAGAAGGATCGTTTGTTACAGCGAAACAATTACAACAAAGATTAGAACAGGAAAAAAACTTAAATATTGGTTTAACAATTACTAATCATGGTAGTAATGGTTACCAAGTAGCAGGAAGAGGAGAATTGCAATTAGCAATATTGGTTGAGCAATTAAGAAGAGAAGGATATGAGTTTCAATTAAGTAAGCCTGAGGTAATATTAAAAGAGATAGATGGGGTAATGCATGAACCTATGGAGGAATTAAATATTGATGCTCCCGAGGAATATCTTAGTGTAATTACAAAGGAAGTGAGCGAAAGAAGGGGTAGGTTAATAGATATTGAAAACGAGAATGGACAAAACAGGTTTGTTTTTAATATCTTGACTAAAAACCTCATAGGTTTACATAGAGTATTAATGAATGCTACAAAGGGTACTGCTATAATTAATAGCTATATTGTAGAGTATGTTCCATACAAAAAGGAAGAAGAGTTATTTAGAAAAGGAGTAATAGTATCCTCCGAAACAGGTACTGCACTAGCTTATTCCTTAATGAGTATCCAAGAGAGAGGGAAACTGTTCATAGATGGCTCTACTGAAGTCTATGAGGGTATGATAATAGGTTTACATAACCACAAGAGTGATTTGGAGGTAAATCCCTGTAAAGCAAGAAAAAAAACTAACGTAAGAATGTCACATGCTGAGGTTACGGAAATAGATCTTAAGGCATCGTTATTAATGACTACTGAGATAGCGCTTTCTTTTATTAAAAATGATGAATTAATTGAAATTACTCCTAAAAGTATTAGATTAAGAAAGAAATTACTAACAAGTACACAGAGGGTTTGGGCAAAGAGAAAAAATCTAACAGAGTATGCTAAAACACACTTAGAAGATTAAAAACAAAAAGGGGAGCTTACGCTCCCCTTAGGTTTATACATTAGAAATGATTATCTATCATAACTTCTGTCATCTCGACCTCCAAATGATCGTTTTTCTCTTGATTGCTCTCGAGCTTCGGATACATTTATTGGTCTTCCGTCGATTTCTTTACCGTTAAGTTCCTCAAGCGCAGCCTGAGCCTCTTCTTCAGTTGACATTGTGACAAAACCAAATCCCTTGGATCTGTTCTTCATTCTGTCTATGATTACTACTGCCTCTTCGACAGTACCAACAGCACTGAAAATCTCCTTAAGCTGTTCGTCTCTGACATCCCAGCTAAGATTCCCTACAAATAATTTTTTACCCATTATTTATATAAATAAAAATTAAATTCGCTACACCATTTTTTATTTGGGAGATTACACTCTAAGCTGTCTACTAAACGAAGAAAGCTTCCATAGCTATTTTCATTATATCATATATATTGGATGGGATGTAAAGAAAAATAATTCTAAATACCTTTAGCAGCAATAACTCCCGTGACAGCTGCTCCTGTTATGGAGCCTGACAAACCAGCAGCATCTCCAGCCACATATAATCCCTTAACTGATGTTTGAAGATTTTTATTTGTTTTAACCTTAGAAGATCTAAACTTAACCTCTGGAGCATAGAGTAGGGTAGATCCAGAGTTAATCCCGGGCATAACTTTATCCAAAATTTCTAGACCTTCCATAATATTCATAACTATTCTATACGGAAGAGCCATAGATATATCTCCTGCGGTGTACTCCTTCAAAGAGGGTTCTACAAAAGATTTCTGTAATCTAGAAGGAGTACTTCTTCTTCCTGAGCGCAAATCTTCTAATGATTGCAATATTGGTTTTCCTCCTCCGATGGTAGATGCAACCTCAGCTATAGATTTAGCATATGCTATAGAATTTTCTACTGGTTTTGTTAGACTAACTTCACAAACAAAAGCAAAATTAGAATTAGGAGAGAGGTGATTGGAATTAGAATGGCCATTAACACAAACATAACCATCATATTTTTCTATAGATACCAAACCATTTGGACAACTACAAAAAGTCCTAACAATGTCATGGTATGTTTTAGTTCTTACTTTGTAAACAAGTTCATACAAAGTTTCAGCTTGTATTTGCATTATAGAAGCAGGAAATTCAACCCTTACTCCAACCTCTACCTTGTCATAGACATATTTAATCCCGTATTTATCACAAATAGTTTGTAACCATCTAGCATTAACTCTTCCTGGAGCTAGTATAACTTTGTCTGCTTTAATTTGTTCTTTAGTGGTTTTAACCCCCTGTATTTTGTCATCTTTTACTAGGAGATCTTTTACCTCAGTTTCATCATAAAGCTTAACACCGTTTTTTAAAAGATATTCCTGGAAATTAAAGATTACCTTTTTTAGTTTATCTGTACCCACATGTCTTGCCTTTCTTACAACTAACTCAACGTCATTTTTCTCTGATTCAAAGATTAAGTTTTTTAGATTATTATTGTCCTTCGGATAATATTCTGAATCTACTCCAAAATCCGTTAGTACAGAATCTACATAATCAAGTATTTTTTGGTATTTACTCCTTGCTAAGACATGGAACGCCTTTTCGTGTGAGAGATTGGCCGTTAATGTTAGTTTACCATCTGAAAAGGTCCCTGCTCCTCCTACACCACACATAACTTCGTTAGGCTTTCTTTTACCCAATCTCTTTCCCATATCTACAAGGGCTATTTTAAGCTTTTTCCTTTTTTGAAGAAGAGAATAACAAGCAAAAAGTCCTGCAGGTCCAGCACCGACTACGATTACATCGTATTTCATTAATGGGTTTTTATGATATTAACAATATATTGTATATGTGAATCTTCTATATTACAAGATTAAAAACCTTATGTTAAAAGAATAGCGTATAGTATATTAAATTTAGTGTGAAAAACTAATATAGTCCTTGAACCTACAAGGTTTTTAAATATACTTGACGTTGAATAAGTTGGGATACATGTTGTGGATTTGCAGATAATAGAAAATGGTGAGA
>CAYGKF010000057.1:0-4640 GCA_964350615.1 uncultured Candidatus Saccharibacteria bacterium | reverse complement strand
GTTTTAATATTTAATTAATTACTCCTGAAAAACCGTTTAATATTCCCATTGTTAAGACTATCCACCAAATACCTACCGTAAAGACATCCCCAAGAGCATCTTTAATATTACCTCTTTTCCAGTACATATATATTTCTATTAATATAAGCATCAAAACAAAGGAAACAATACCAACACTAATCTTGTCTCCTGTACTTAATCTAAGAAAAGGAAATATTGTCTTCTCTTTGGATTCCTCTTCTATAAAATATTCGGAGATACCTAACTCAGAGGTATTACCATACTCATCAGAGAGTATCAAAGTCATAGCTCCTTTTATCTGTTCTTCAGGAATAGACAGAGTAATAGTGCCTTCTTCATCTAATTCATGCTCAAGCTCTATAATTTCATTTCCTGAGACTATGGTTACAGATTCCCACTCTCCTTCCACTTGGAAAGATAGGATATAAATACCTTCTACCTTTTGAACTGTTATTGTACTTGAAATTGCTCTAGGAGCCCTTGAATGAATTTTAAAATCAATTGTATCCGATTTAATATTCTCTCCCTGCAATTGTGCAAAGATACTATGCTCTCCTTCTGCCCAATCACCATCTTTTACAAACTCCCATTCAGAAGAATCTGCATCTGTATCACCTACAAGGTCATTATTGTTATAAACCTCAACCACATAATTATTCCCAGCATTTTCTGTTTCTCCTTTGACAGTCATAGACGGATCCGTAATCGTTACACCCTCCTGTGGAGAGGTTATTCTTATACTCTTAATCTCCCCTACCTCCCTATTCACTACAACCTTCTCTTGTGAAGTTATTGGCGTTGGCTCAGGAGCTGGCTCCTCTGGGGTAGGTGTTTGAGTAGCCCCATGAACTTCATCCGTCAAATTACCAAACATCTGAACTACAAGAGTCGTTTGCTTACCAAGCAATTCTCCCTCCACAACAGCAACACCTATATCCTTGTAATTCCCACTTATGATGTTAGCCTTATGCGTAGGACTTGCCATCCATGCTTCATGAATTCCTTCTGCTGTTCTAAAACCCTTAGCCAAATTTTCTCCCGCATAGACATAGTCGTATCCTGCAGCCCTTATAAATTGCCAAGGAGATTCTCCATTTGGACCAAAATGGTCCCAGTACTGCTTTTCAAACATATCATTGGCCTTTGCAAGAGCAGCTGCAGAAAGCTGTGCATTCGTAGAAAGAGTATTAAGCCCATAACTCACCCTCTCTTGATTAGTTAAATTAATAATATTTCCTGGAGTAATACTACTTGCCTGTGCTTGACTAAGCCCAATTAAACCACCAAAACTATTAACAAAAATTAAAACAAAAGAATACGCAATAATAGCAACCTTACTCAAGAGGTAAGGTTTATATTTATTCTTCTTAGTTGGTACAAAAAAACTCTTAATCATATTCAATACAGTTTAGGACATTTACTCTCAGATGTGAAGTCTAGCGGTTGAGGCTTTGCCTAGGTGTCCTATAGAGGGGTTTTGGTAAATAAGAATCCTTTTTCTGTAAATATCTCTATCAGGCTTAGCCTAGATTTAAGAAATTTTTAATCTTTGAGAGGTAAAATATAATATGTCTTTTCAACCAAGAAAATCATACAAACCAAACACTTTCTATCACATTTATAATCGTGGGAATAGAAAACAAAAAATCTTTCTACAAACCCAAGACTATGAGAGATTTGTTTCCTTAATGCAAAGATTTCTGACAACAAACAAATATGGCTTATTAATCTATAGCTACTGCCTAATGCCCAACCATTACCATCTCTTAGTCAACTCCGGATCTTACCCAATGGAAATAACATATTTCATGCATCGATTTATGACATCGTATGTTATGTATTTTAATAAAAAGTATGATTATGTTGGCAGATTATTTCAAAGCTCTTATAAGGTAAAAAGTATTCAAAGCCAAAAACATTTTAACAAAACCGTGAATTATCTCTCCCAAAATCCTGTTAAAGCTGGACTTGTTCAAAATGCTGAAGATTATAAATGGTCAGAATACAACAGGCTTTAAAAAAAAGAATCCCTACAAAACAAATTTCCCACTCCAAAACCTATGTTATAGGATACCTAGGCAAAGCCCTAACCAACCAAAAGAAAAGGACCCCTTTGGGCCCATTTCCTTAAAATTGCATTTCTTTTTTACAAAGAAATACCGGCAATTTATCTCTTTACAGCTTCCTTCAAACCTTTTCCTGCTTTAAATGCAGGTACTTTAGTTTCTGGAAGTTGAATCTTCTCAAGAGTTTTAGGATTAATTCCTGTCCTTGCAGCTCTTGTTCTAACTTCAAACTTACCAAATCCAGTCAATAACACTGAGTCTCCTCTTTTCAAAGATGCGGTTATAGCATCTAACAATGCATCTAATGCTTCAGCTGCTTGTTTCTTGGTAAGACCTGTCTCTGCGATTCTGTCTATTAAGTCTTTCTTTAACATTTCATAGTTCCTCCTTTCTTTAGAGATACTACACACAAAAACAATAAATAAAGAATTTGAGTGTATCCATCTCTAAAATAGGCGAAATAAAGGGATTAGTCAAGGCCGCAATTTACTATGGGTTACAACCCTAACTCTTCAAAAAGTTTGTTAGAAAAGCATTTTTAATGAATTAAATTTGTCATCATAATTTCCAGAATAGAGAGATCCTTATCCCCACACAGAATACTCCTAAAAACCTTTTGTTATAAGGGTTTTTCTGGTGCAATTTGTATATTATCGCTTACTCAAGACAAGTGTTAAGGTTTTTGAGTAAAAAAAGGCAAAGGGGAACATCTCTAATGATGATGTCCCCCTATAGCAGTAAATACTAGAAGATAGGCAAAATATTGCTATTTTGCGACTCCAGTAGCCCTAGTTTCTCTAATTACAGTAACTTCTACATTCCCTGGATAGCTTTGCTTTTTCTCTATTTCCTCCGCAATATCTTTAGCCATAACCTTCGCCTCGTCATCTGAGACTAGATTTGGTTTAACTATTATCCTAATTTCTCTTCCAGCTTTAATAGCATAAACCTCGTCTATCTTATTGCCCGCAATTTCTTTAGCTGCGTTTTCTATTCCTTCTATTCTCTGAATATATTGTTCATAACTATCTTTCCTTGCCCCAGGCCTTGCTCCTGAAATTGCATCTGCAAGATATATGACAACTGCTTCCGGTACTTCAGGATCAATATCTAAGTGGTGTGCTTCTATTGCATTGACTAATTTTTCATCAAGTCCATATTTTCTTGCTACCTGCCCAGAGATATGATGATGAGGACTGTCTACTTTGTGTGTAAGAACCTTTCCGACATCGTGTAACAAAGCCGCTTTTTTTGCTAGTCTAACATCCACACCTATTTCTATTGCCAATACTTCAGCTAGACGAATTACCTCAACAGTGTGAGACATAAGCGACTGACCGTAACTGGTCCTATATTTCATTTTTCCTAACAATTTCATTAAACCAATATCTATATCTGGCCAATCAGCTTCATCAGCAAGTAGTTGTCCATTCTTCTTGATTTCCTTAGAAATTTCATTCTTCGCTTTCTGAACGGCCTCTTCTATTGAACCTGGATGAATTCTTCCATCTGCTATCAATTTAGTCATAGCAACATATGCTATCTCTCTCCTTAAAGGATCGAAAGATGACAACGCTATCGCATCTGGAGATTCATCAACAATAACATCAACTCCCGTTAACTGTTCAAATGCTCGAATATTCCTTCCCTCACGCCCAATAACTCTTCCCTTCACTTTATCATCATCAACTTTAATAACTTTCGTTGTAGTCTCTCCTACATAGTCAGTAGCAACTCTTTGCATAGATTCAACCAAAATTGTTTGTGCCTTATCATCTGCTATTGCCTCTATATTTTTCTCTGCCTGTCTTATCTTTTTGGCCTCATATTCTCTAAGGTCTCGATCTATCTCCTTCATCAGTTTCTCTCTAGCCTCCTCTCTAGACAAACCAGATATCTTCTCCAACTGATCTTTGAGTTGTTTCCTTGAACTTTCCAATTGCTTCAAGCCTTCTTTTAATTGTGTCTGTGCTTCTTCCAGCTCGTCACTTTTTTCATCTAGTATCCTAGATCTCTTGTTTAGCTTCTTTTCTCTTTCAATTAGCATCTCCTCATGCTCAGTACTTTCTTTTCTAATTCCCTTTATTCTTAATTCTTCTTTCTTTCTCATCTCTGAAACCTCTTTCTCTACTTCGTCAAACTTCTCTTTCATAACACTTATAGCCGCTTTCTCTATCTCTTGTGCAGGTATATCATTTACATTTACCCAATGAAATACATACTTAAGGAGAAGAATTATTACAACAATCGTTACAACTATAGTGGCCAAAATAAGCAATACTGTTTCCATATGTCTAAATTAAAAATTTAATTTAGCCTCTACTTAGACACTTTTGGGGAATTAATCTAGGAGATTTGTCGCTCCTAGCAAACACATTGTTTTTTCTGTATTTGTTTTAAATCTCATATAAAAGTAAGTTTCTAAAATCTTTTAATCGCCAAAAGAGTCTTTATTAAAGACTTCTGTAATGATATCATTTTTGAACAATTTCCTCAAACTTTTGTGTCGGTTGCATACATGTTGTGGATTTTACATGGCAAGAGACTTACTCA
>CAYGKF010000056.1:0-4746 GCA_964350615.1 uncultured Candidatus Saccharibacteria bacterium | reverse complement strand
TAAAAAGGTTAAAAGAGAAATATCCTAAGAAAGAATATATTACAACAAAGAAAATAGCAGAGGTAACTACTCAGACACTAATAGATATGGGGCATGGTAAGACCTCTATAGCATTTGAATTGTTTGTAGATTTAAAGAATCAGGTTAAAAATATTAAGTCATTAATTGATGCAGATACCTTAGTTAAGGGATATATAGATAAGCTAGACTGGCAAGTTAATGAGAATAGTAATATGGCCTATTCCTGGCAAGGTTTAAATCATTATATTTCGTCTACAGTACAAGCTAATTATTGGTTACATAGTATTTATCCCAAAGAAATTTCTAATGCAAATATAAATAAAGACTTTCACATCCATGATCTAGGTATGTTAGCTACATATTGTAATGGTTGGAGTTTAGAGGATCTTTTGTTAAAAGGTTTTACTGGTGTTAAAGGTAAAATATCTTCTGCTCCTGCTAAGCATTTTAGTGCAGCACTTGGACAGTGTGTAAACTTTCTTTACACTCTACAGCATGAAGCAGCAGGTGCTCAGGCTTTCTCTAGCTTTGACACATATATGGCTCCCTTTATTAGGTATGACAAACTTACATACAAACAGGTTAAGCAAAAGATGCAAGAATTTATTTACAACATGAATGTACCTACTAGGGTAGGATGTCAGTGTGTATCAGAAGACACAGAAATACTTACTCCTAATGGTTGGGCAACACATGAGGATATAGAGGAGGGAGTTATTATAAGAACTTTCAATTTAAAAACGGGAGAGTTAGAAAATCAGGAAGTAACATCTGTCTTTAAAGGCAAGCATAAAGGCGTTATGTATAATCTTAGAAACAGAATTCAAGATCAATTAATTTCCCCCAAACATCGAGTTGTTAGGAAGCTTTTTAATTCTGACAAATACATTCTAGAGCCAATTGAGGAAACAGCTAAATTAAAATCTCCAATTATAGTTCCTATCGCAGGAGAGAATGGTTTTAAGAAACCGACAAACTTGTCTGATGAACAGATAAAATTAATGGCTTGGATCATTAGCGAAGGATCTGTTGGAAGAAAAGGAAAACATAGAAGTTGTTACAGAATCTCTATATATCAATCTAAGATAAAAAATAGAAAAAATTATGAAGAAATTAAAGGTTTGTTAAATCATTTCGGCTTTAATTATTCAGAATACAAGACAAAAGGATTGGGTAAGCCTGTGACACGGTTTAGAATAGATGCGGAGGGCTCAAGGACTATTCATAAATGGTTTGGTAGTAAAGAGGAAGTTAAGTTAATACCTAAAGATATTCTTAATTTGGATCAAGAGAAATCCAGACTATTTTTGAACACATATATTAAGGGAGATGGTCATGAGGGTTCCAAGATTTCTACAACGAGTTTAGATATTTTAAATGCTCTGCAAATTGTAGCTGTGAATGCAGGTTATGGTTTTACAGTTCTCTCAAGGAAACCAACTTTAGGAAAAAAGAAGATATATGTTTTACGATTGATTAAACATAAAAACACATATATACAGGAGATTGTTAAAGTAAAATATGATGGAATTATATGGTGTCCACATACAAAGAACGAAACTATAATTGCAAAAAGGAAGGGTAAAATCTTTATTACTGGAAATACACCTTTTACTAATGTAACTATGGATTTAATTCCTTCTGGAGAACTCGCAGAGCAAGGAGTTATTATTGGAGGAAAAGTACAGAAAGAAAAGTACAAAGATTTTCAAAAAGAAATGAGTATGATAAACAGGACTTTTTGTGAAATTATGATGGAGGGGGATGCACAGGGACGTTTGTTCTCTTGGCCTATACCTACTTACAACATTACAAATGGTTTTGATTGGGAAAATAAAGACTACAAACCAATTTGGGATATGACTGCGAAGTATGGTATCCCCTACTTTTCCAATTTTATGAATTCCGATATGAATCCAGATGATGCCAGAAGTATGTGTTTGGATCCTGATGAAGAAATTGTATTTAAAGAGAGAGGAAAAATAAAAAGAGATAGTATAGGAAACCTTGTAAACAATTACAAAAAGGGTAAATATAACAAGGAGGGATGGGTAGATCTAGATAAAAATACAAGATTAAAAGCTTTATCACTAAACTATGATACTGGTAAAACTGAATGGACAGACATAATAGGATTTCTAAAAATAAAAGATGATAAGTTGGTGAAATTAACTTCTGAGGACGGGAAGGAAATTAAAACCTCTTCTAGGCATTTAATCCCTGTCCTAACAGAGAAGGGATTAGTAAACAAGCTTGCAGAAAACATACAACAAGGAGATTATCTTCTCAATCTGAAATCTACTGAGCAATTAAATAACAGGTATCAGAAAATTTCCAAAGATATTCTTCTTGACGAAAAGCTTGCAAAAATCTTAGGTTATTTTGTTGCAGACGGTAATTATCTTAAAGAAAGCAGGAAAACCTTAAAAGGTTATGGTGAGCCTCGAGGATTACAATTTACCTTCAATTCAAAAACAAAAGAAAACCTAAAAGAAATTAAGGTCCTACTCAAGGATTGTTTTAATGTAGACACTAAGGAAAAAAAGGATCCCAGATACAATACTTACTACCTTTATGTATATAACACTCAGTTAGCTAGGAATCTAAATAATGCTGGTTTTGAAAAGTATGGTAGATTACCCAATATTTTATTTAATTCTCCTAAGGGCGTAATAGAAGCCTTCTTAGAGTATCATTTTAAGGGTGACGGGTATAAGAAGAGAATGGAAATTCACATAAATGACTTACCATTAGCTAGAGATTTAACAATCCTTTATTCCTTAATTGGTAAACCCGTTACATATAAAGAAAGAGATAATAGTCAGAGAATATACATACAACATCAAAAAGCAAAAGTAGCTATCGACGGGACTTTAGCAGGACCCATCATCGCAAATAGAGTTCCAGGCTTTTTAGCAAAGTCAACATATTTAATTCCTGGATTAAATAAAAAAAGAATGGTTGGTTTCGAAGCTCTTAAAAAATATGATGCACAGACTGATGAAAGCATACAGATAGAGAATTCAGATTTTTATGTTGTTAGAGTTAAAGAGATTAAAATAAAAAAGTTAAAAGAGAAGCAAGACTTCTTTGACATAGAGTTAGAAAAGAACCATCTGTTTGTACATTCTTTAGGCACAATTACACATAACTGTTGCAGACTTCGTATCGACAACAGAGAGTTAAAGAAAAGAGGAGGAGGTCTTTTTGGTGCTAATCCTCTTACGGGAAGCATTGGTGTCGTAACTATTAATCTCCCGAGGATAGGTTATGTCACAAAGAGTAAGAAAGAATACTTAAAACAGCTAGACTCTCTTATGGATTTAGCTAAGAAGAGTTTAATAATAAAAAGAAGATTCGTAGAGAAATACATAGAAGTAGGACTCTATCCTTACTCTAGATTTTATTTGGCAGACGTTAAAAAGAGATTTAAAGAATATTACAAGAATCATTTCAATACAATTGGTATATTAGGTATGAATGAATCTATGATTAATTTCTTTAAAGATAAGGAGAAGGGGATAGCCTCTGAAGAAGGGAGGGAGTTTGCTTTGGAGATTTTGGACTACATGAGAGAGAAATTAATGAAATATCAGAAAGAAACAAATAGTTTGTTTAATTTAGAAGCAACCCCTGGGGAAGGAACAACATATAAATTTGCAAAAGCTGACAAAAAGAGGTTTGGGGATGATATTGTCACGGCCACAGATATTGGGGGATATAAAGGAGCAGCCCCATACTATACAAATAGTACACATCTTCCTGTTGGATACACAGATGACTTGTTTGAAGTACTAGACTTGCAAGATGAATTCCAAACTAAATATACAGGGGGAACGGTTGTACATCTGTTTTTGGGTGAAAAAATGCCTAGTGGTGAGTCAGTTAAAAAGTTAGTTAGAAAGGTCTGTGAGAACTACTCTCTCCCCTACTTCTCTATCACTCCAACCTTTAGTATTTGTCCTAAGCACGGTTATTTAACGGGAGAGCATAAATACTGTCCTGAATGTGACAAAGAACTGGGTTACAAAGAAGGTATGCCCTTTGATACAAAGTAGTAGTTAAATTTTAATATATACAAACATGTCCAAAAGAAAAATAGCAAGGCAAAGATGTGAGGTTTACTCACGAGTAGTTGGTTATTTAAGTCCCCTTTCTCGATGGAATGTAGGAAAACAAACAGAATGGAAAGATAGGAGAGTTTTTAAAGTAGCTTCTAACTAAATAACTAAATGATAAGAATAAGTGGTTTGGAAAGATCTTCATTGTTAGATTACCCAGATAAAGTTTCTGCCGTCATATTTACCCACGGCTGTAATTTAAGATGTCCCTATTGTCATAATCCTGAATTAGTAATAGATAAGTTCTGCAGAAGAACCCAGATTACTCAGAAATATCTTTTTCAATTTCTTAAAAACAGAAAAGGGAAATTAGATGGGGTTGTAATAACTGGAGGAGAACCATTAATACATGAAGATCTAGGAAAATTTGTGAAGAAAATAAAGGATATGGGTTATTTAATAAAATTAGATACTAATGGTACATATCCTAAGAGACTAGAAAAACTCATTAAAGAGAATCTAATAGACTACATTGCTATGGACGTAAAATATCCCAGGAGTGATTATATTAAAAGCTCTGCAAGGAAAGGAATCTCAGAGAGGATAACGGAATCAATAGAAATTATTATGAATTCGGGTATTGATTATGAATTTAGAACTACAT
>CAYGKF010000055.1:0-4756 GCA_964350615.1 uncultured Candidatus Saccharibacteria bacterium | reverse complement strand
TAGATAATGCACTTAAATTCCTAGTAGGTTCATCCAAAAGTAAAACATTCTTTCTATCTCATACTAAATATCCAAACTAAAACCCATCATCAACTCTTTTATTCCCATATCTTTTAAAATCTCTACACTCTCCTTATCAAACATCATAACCTCTCCATATACACCCGTTACTTTATTTTCTTTAAAATAGCTCACAGCTTCTTCTAACAATCCCTTTTTAATATCTTTACTCTCCCCAATTACCAAAAGAATACTCCCAAAATTATTCTCATCTATTAAGATATTGATAAAACCTACAGGTTCCCCATCCTCTTCAGCAACAAAATAGACTAAACCCTCATCTGGATTAGGTATTCTCTTACTTACATGCTTTAACATAAGATCATAGTCATCCTTGTATTTAGGATGTTTGAAATATTTATTTACTTTAGAAAAATAGTTGGAGAGAGAAGCACTTACATACTCTGTATGGCTACTGTTTGCTATCATAATATTCATAGCAGTACCCTTGAAAAGTTATTATCTATACTAGCATTTTTACAAAAGTTCATCAACAACGTACCTAAGAAAAAAGAACCCTTGCGAGCCTTTACCCAAACCTCTTCCCAAAAGAAAAATATTAACAAACGATAATTCAAGAGAATATTACATTGCTCCTCCCCCCAACCTTTCGGAAGTGAGGGAGGAAGGTTATAACCCAAGGTGAGGGACTTGCACCCTATCAGTTAGCTAAACTCTGGAGTCCTATCCTCCATGCACCTTACTTTGTATATATATTATATCAAAAAAAATCTCTAAGATCCTAACTTTAACCCCTTCCCTACCTAAAACGTATGCCTCATCACAGATTCAACATAATTTCCCCCAAACCACATAATTGACATATATGGTAATTATATAATATAATATACACATGAAGGATTTAAAACTTATTGAAAAAATATTAATAAACGAAGGCAGAATTATAACAACTGCCCAACTAAGCTCATACTTAACCGAGTACAAAGATATAAACAAAAAAATATCAACACTTATTAATAAAGGCCTTTTAGTTAAACTAAAAAGAGGGACCTACTTCATATCAAAGATAGGGAGTCTAGGCTATATATCCATATCAAATTACATAATCGCTAACATAATTGGTGAACAATCCTTTGTTTCTTTTGAGGCAGCCTTAAAATATCATGGACTATTTGATCAAGGTATTAAAAAATACAGATCAATATCATTAAAACAATACCTAACTAAAAAACTCGAAGAAACAACTTACGAATACGTAAATGTTAAGAAAGAACAATATTTTGGTTTTAATCTTGAAAAAGTAGATGGAGGAGATGCTAGGATAGCCTCAATAGAAAGAGCTTTGCTTGATTTATTAGAATACAAAAGGTCTATTAACACAGTAAGTCTTGTGTTAGAAAAATTAACTGAATATACTACCGAGATTGATTTTGAGCTACTAGTAGAATATGCTTTAAAATATTCTCAAACAACAATAAAAACTTTAGGCCTATTATTTGACATTGCCCAAATTAAGAGTAAGGGTAAAGAATTAGAAAATTATATAAATAAGAATTCAACTTCACGGATGCTAAATTCTTCTACTAAATTTAGCAACAAGTGGAGACTGTATTATAATTCTATATTAGAAGATTGAAAAATATGACTCAATTAATCTCACGAGAAAAGTTAGAGTATGTGGCTAAAAAAGTCCTACACTACCCTCTTCACGATGCTGAAAAAGATTATTTTCTTGCACTTGCAATGAAATTAGTTTCGCAATCCACCATATCAGAAAAACTTGTTTTCAAAGGTGGAACTGCAATATACCACTGTTACTTAGATCAACTGCGATTCTCCGAAGACCTTGATTTCACCTCCCTTGATAAAAATATTCAAATTAAGGATATTAAAAAGATTTTGACAAAAGACAATCTTTTTGAAGTGAAAAAAGAATACAAATCAAAAAGAA
Organism: uncultured Candidatus Saccharibacteria bacterium; assembly: GCA_964350615.1. Taxonomy (GTDB): domain Bacteria; phylum Patescibacteriota; class Dojkabacteria; order SC72; family SC72; genus UBA2177. Next base: position 2,784 of record CAYGKF010000055.1, on the reverse strand, counting down.
CATTCAAGATTGAAAAACTGAAATATTACGGAGTACTCGACACTCCTAATAGTATCAAGTTTGAAGTTGACCATTCTCAAAATGTTGTTCTCCCAGCAGTTCAAAAAGAATATAAAAATGCTTGGGGAATGAATTTTAGTGTTAATGTTATGGATCCTGTCGAGATCTGTGCAGAAAAACTACGTGCCTGTAACGATAGATTTAGATACAGGGATTACTACGATTTGTATATGATGGTAAAAACTCTTCATATTAACTTAGAAGATGCTATTTCTCTAATACCTAAAAAGGAAATTCGTAAACCTTTTTCAAAGAAAAATATTACTGAAAATCTTAAATTTGCCTTAAATGAAATGTCAGAAGAAGGAGATACTGTTACTTATGAAAAAGATATTGCCAAAAAGGATTTAATCGAGTTTTTTAACGGTTTCGAATTACCAACTTTGATGCCAGGTGATACTAAAAAAAGAAACTAAATCTTTATGTACTCTCTCCTACCCCCCATACATCCCCTCCAATTCCTTAACCGTAGTAGCTTCTGTAACCCCCTTATCCCTTCCCCACTCTACTAACCTTGGAAACCTTAAAGAAAGATACTTACTATCCTTTTTCTTTGTTATTTCATCAGCCTCTACTGTAAAAACTACCCTAGGATCTACCCATACATCAGGAACCAAACTCTCCTGTATTTCTAAATTCTTTGGTTTCTTCTCTAAAGAATCCTTACTAAGAGAACTGTAAACATCCTTTAATTGCTCATCACTAAAACCAGTACCAACATTACAAACAGCCTCAAACACATCCTCCTTGTCGTTATATGCTGCTCCCAACACGGAACCCACTCCAAGCTCTTCCCTTCTTCTTCTCATAGTCTTTTAAAAACACATAGCATCTCTTTTCGTTTCTGGTTTCTTCCGTACAATGCTCGAACAACCTTCCATACGTCCTTAATTCTTCCCTTTTAAGAGATATAGCAAAGAGAGAGATGGGAACGATTACAAAGAGAGGAGTCAACAGGACTATATAGGAAACAAGTTTTTTCTTTTCTAATCTAATCTTCATAAGTTATATAAGACCATTATTATGATAAAATATGTAAAACTAGTTTATATCCCGACGAACTCCCACCATTCCTTAATATATCATCTATCAAAGATCTTATCTCAAACCAGTCTTCTTCTGTATAGCTCCCAGAATAAAGAATTGGATTTCCCTCGTTGTCTACAATGAACAGATCAGGATAGTAAAACTCCCCCTTTTTTAGATATTTACTTACGTCTGCACTAGTCTTAAGAGGATGCCAAGTGCGACTAGATACATAACCAGACTGGATGCCATCTAATATAATCTCAACTGAGATTTCCTGTCCTTTATAATCAAACTTGCCCTCAATAAAACGACCACTCGGAGTTACACCTTGTCTTTCATAATAAAATTCGGGGAGATATATTAAAATCGCCCGTTGTGTGGGCTCGGTTATGTCAGGTTGCCAATCTCCCCAGATAAGAGCATATCCATGCCTGGAGATTTCAAAATCAAAATCATCAAAGCCTGGAACCGGAGAGTACCCTTCGTCTACAACAAACCCCTCCTCTGTTGGTGTCGGATTTAAAGTGGGTTCAATAATTTCTTCCTCTATAGAGGTAGGACTTTGGGAGGGAGAAATAATCTCCTCTTCTATTGGAGACAATGTCGCAATAGGCTCCGCTACCTCTGCAGTAGAAGCAATCTCTGTATAAAGATTCTCTAGAGAACTCTCAGTTGCTTCGGGAGAATAATAACAACTAGATAATACAATAGCTGTAACAACCGTTGCGGTGATAGCTGAATATGCTACCTTAGTAGGAACTGGATTACCCTTTCGCAATGATAACCTTGACATAAATTTATTAATCCGGTCATTAATGCTGTTCTCTCTACTAACAAGAAAACTTTCAACAAATCCGTCCTTATCTGTAATTGCTAGTCCCAATGCGCTCTTCATATCCTCTTTATACTTATCAAATACAGGGAATATTTCACTAATTATATCTCCCAACTTCTCTGTTTTTACAGAAGAATCAACCTCCAAAGTTTTTGCTAATTCGTCAGAAGGCATCTTCCCCCACCCATGAATTTCACCTAAGTTTTTATTGGATTCTATACTCTGTACAGGAACCTCACACACAGCCAAAGCTAATAATAAAGATGACGCATAATCTTCTGGTGTGCTACTATCTCCAATTTCAGGATGAGGCTTAAACTTTCCAAGATTATTGGGAAGATCTATATCTATCTCTGTTTCATTTTTCCACTCTACCCTACCTAGGAAAGATTCTAGTACATCAACAAAACCAGGATCCTGCTCAGTACTATCCTGCTCTTGAGAAATTAACTCCACTTCTATATGGGAGGAAACCTCCCGAGCCAAACTATCAATTTCCCAACGCAAAGAATTGCCTTCAAGCAAGTCTTTATCTAGCATTACACTCCGAACCTCTCCAACCTCGTTTAGAATATTATTCTCAGGTATAGTCTCCGTTATATATAACTTAGATAGATAAAATATTCTAACACAAACCGAGAACGTTGGAAATTGGTCATAAAAATTATATAAAAACAATTAACTAAACCTATTACCCCCATACATCTCCTCTAACTCCTTAACCGTAGTAGCTTCTGTAATCCCCTTATCCCTTCCCCACTCTACTAACCTAGGAAACCTTAAAGAAAGATACTTACTATCCTTCTTCTTTGTTATTTCATCAGCCTCTACTGTAAAAACTACCCTAGGATCTACCCATA